>JACONC010000019.1 GCA_014323925.1 Chromatiales bacterium
TGGTCTGCTATCGCCTCACGATATGCTTGAGAATGCAAATCATATTTATCTATTCCATCTATGAATTGATACTGCAAGTTAAAAGCATCAAGTTGTCTTTTCATGGAAAGCTGTCTCTCTGGTGTCCGTTTTAGACTAATAACATAGATAGGTGGATAAGGCATTCCTAGGCGTTTGCAAGTTTTGGTCAAAAGTTAAGGGTAAATGAGGAAAAATAATCTCCTACTTATCGTGGGCACTATAATGTGTGTAGGCGGGTAGTGCGATAATACAAGGAGGACGAACAATAAGGAGATCTAAATCTCCCGTGCAATGAACTACATCAAATTGTTTACACTGATTCATAATAGCCTGTTTCCATTTAATCGCTGCCGAACGCGTTAGCATATAACCCATACCAGACGATGCGGCATTTGGGTTCAGCCAAGGCTCAATAAGAGTGTGTTTAGAACTAAACCTATACCGAGGAGATTTGTCTAAAGAAGGTATACCACCTATTTTAACCATACTCACTGTTACATTCAGCGGGCATCGTTTTGGGTTCAAAAAACTCGTGATAGTATTTTTGATGATAGCCCCAAAAATGGAATATACCATATATAAAGGTAGCTGCGGGTAATACTTTTTATACCTTATCAGCTGATATATGCTGCTTTCATAAATGCTAAATATACTTCTTTTCTTTGCTCCTCTTCTTCTTTTAAGACACGTCATTGCTAATATCTCCCAAATAAAATATGATGCGTGACCAAACATTATGATATCGCGTAGAAATACTTGGGACTCAGCCAATATTTTTGGGAAAGTGGGTAATAGCCGGCCATCATCTTCTAATACGCAAGCTCGGGAAATGTTATTTTTTATCATTAAATCATAGACTTTAATGTGACTCAGGCTACAAGCAACAGCACCTAAATCAGATTTATGACGCGTTTTGAAAAAATAATCTAGCTGTTGCTTATCTATGTCTAGCTGGTCTGCTATCGCCTCACGATATGCTTGAGAATGCAAATCATATTTATCTATTCCATCTATGAATTGATACTGCAAGTTAAAAGCATCAAGTTGTCTTGATATGGAAAGCCGTCTCTCTGGTGTCCGTTTTAGGCTAATAACATAGATAGGTGGATAAGGCATTTCTACGCGTTAGTAAGTTTTAGTCACAAGTTAAGGGTAAATGAGGAAAGGTCATCTCCTACTTAGCGCGAACACTACAGTATGAGTAGGTGGGTAGTGCGATAATACAAGGAGGACAAACAATAAGGAGATCTAAATCTCCCCGGCAATATAACTGTCCGTGAACTGTATCAAAAGGTCTACACTGATTCATAATAGCCTGTTTCCATTTAATCGCTGCCGAACGCGTTAGCATATATCCCATCCCAGACGATGCGTTATCTTCGCTCGGCCAAGGCTCAATAAGACTGTGGTTAGAACTAAACCTATACCTTGGAGATTTATCCAAAGAAGGTATACCACCTATTTTAACCATACCCATTTCTGTATTGAACCGGCATCGTTTTGGTTCCAAAAAACTTGTGAAAGTATCTCTGACGATAGCCAAAAAAATGGAATATACCATATATACAGGTAGTTGAGGATAATACTTTTTACACCTTATCAGCTTATATAGACTGCTTGCATAAATGCTAAATATACTTCTTTTCCTTACCCCTCTTCTTCTTTTAAGATCCTTCATTACTAATATCTTGTAAATAAAATATGATACATGGCCAAACATTATGATGTCGCGCAGAAATACTTGGGACTCGACCAATATTTGCGGGAAAGTCGGTAATAGCCGGCCATCATCTTCTAATACGCAAGCCCGGGAAATGTTGTTTTTTATCATTAAATCATAGACCTTAATGTGACTCAAGCCACAAGCAACAACACCTAAATCAGCTTTAGAATGATATCTTTTGAAAAAATAATCTAGCTGTTGCTCATCTATGTCTAGCTGGTCTGCTATCGCCTCACGGTATGCTTGAGAGTACAAATCATATTTATCTATTCCAGTATTTCTAGGCGTTCGCAAGTCTTGATCATAAGTTAAGGTTAAATAGGAAAGGTCATCTCCTACTTAGCGTGGAGACTATAGTACGAGTAGGCAGGGAAGCCTATAACACAAGGAGGATAAACTATAAGGAGATCTAAATCTCCCCGGCAATATAACTGTCCGTGAACTATATCAAAAGGTATACACAGATACATAATAGCTTGTTTCCATTTAATCGCTGCTGAACGCGTTAGCATATATCCCATACCAGACGATGCGGCACATGAGTTCAGCCAAGGTTCAATAAGGCTGTGTTTAGATCTAAACCTATGCCGAAAAGATGTATCCAAAGAAGGTATACCACCTATTTTAGTCATAATCATTGCTGGATTGAACCGGTGTCGTTTTAGTTTCAAAAAACGCAGAAAAGCACCTCTGACGGTAGCTAAAAGAATAGAATATATCATATATAAGGGTAGTTGTGGGTAATACTTTTTATACCTCATCAGCTTATATATACTTCTTGCATAAATGTTAAAAATACTTCTTTTCTTTCCTTCTATTTTATAATCCCACATTGTTAATATTTTCCAAATAAGACTTGATACATGACCAAACATTATGATATCGCTCAGAAATGCTTGTGACTCAGCCAATATTTGCGAGAAAGTGGGTAATAGCCGGCAATCATCTTCTAATACGCAAGCTCGGGAAATATTGTTTTTTATCATTAAATCATAGACCTTAATGTGACTCAGGCTACAAGCAAGAGCACCTAAAGCAGATTTAGATTTACTATACCTTTTGAAAAAATAATCTAGCTGTTGCTCATCTATGTCTAGCTGGTCTGCTATCGCCTCACGGTATGCTTGAGAGTACAAATCATATTTATCTATTCCATGATAGGGATTATATACTTAAATATATAAAATTGCTTCTCTAACTTAAAACGGGTATTTAATTACTTTTGCGTTGGCTGCTTATTCTGATACTGCGCACGAGCATGTATGGGTTACTGCATACACCTAACACTAAATAAGCCGAATCTAAGATACCTGCCCAAGTGTCGTGGCATCGTATAATAACTTTACAACCTAAGATATTTGTGATTATAATACCAGACGATTGGGGAAATCCGAGTGCCACCAGGTTAGGTAAGGTCGGTGGGCAGAAATACCTTAGATGAACCCCATAGTTAGAAATGTAGATTGTAGCATCAGCTGTTTGTAAAGTATCAATAAGCTAGTTTAGCTTGTGTCAGGTCAAATATATAATCCTCAAAAATATAACACTAAATGAAAACCTTTGATCATGCAGTTTGCCCTTTTTGTGCATTAGTATGCGACGATTTAACCATCAGGTGCGATGGCAACCGATTATCGCTTGCCGATGACTTCCCGCAGTTCTGTCGCTCGAGCTATGCGCGGGCATCCGAAATTACGACAACAAAGCCTCGCTACAAAGGCAAACAAATTACTATATCCGAGGCTACCGCCGTGGCTACCACGATGCTCAAGCGCGCCAAGCATCCTTTGTTCGGTGGACTGATTGCCGATATACAAGACATGCGTGCGTTATTACCGTTGGCAAGACAATGCAATGCGACTTTAGATCATGTCGACAGCGATAAAGTGCTACGCAATCTTAGAGTTATGCAAAGCTACGGTGTTGTCGGGACAACATTCTCCGAAATACGCAACCGCGCAGATTTAATTATCTTTATAGGCTCTAAGCTGTTTGACGATTATCCACGATTGCTGCAAAGGCTATACCGGACGACAAGAGATTCTAAACCTAGAACAAAATCAGTTTTAATCGGCGACTGGCAGGTTGCCAACATACCAGAGATTTTGCAGGGAAACTGCGATATTATCAACACTCCCGATTCTCAATTTCCAGAATTTATCCGCAGGTTCGGCATGCATGTCCAGCAACGATTTAACAATAAACTTAATAAAGCGACATACGATGAAAAAATAGCTGCCGACACACCCTATAGCGCGTTGTTGGATGATATAGAATATGCCGAATACCCAGTCATCATATGGTCATCCAGTGATATGGACTACCCGCACGCTGATCTAGGCATTACGCTAATCTCTCGGCTTATCAAAAAAATTAACCTTAAAAAACATTGCACTGGCTTGGCATTGCGTGGCAATCGCGGCGCTGGCAATATGCAGAGCGTCTGTTTATGGCAAAGTGGTTATCCAGGACATGTATCGTTTAATTCCGAACAGGCGTATTACAATCCGTTGCATAACCGTAGCGATAAATTACTCAACGAACAACGCGCTGATTTGCTCGTATGGATTGCTTCTATACATCCCCAAACACCACCACCTGTCGATTTGCCAACCATTGCTTTCGTGCATCCGGCAATTGCCGAGCAAACAACGAGCGATCTGGTTGTGCCGGTCGGTATCCCAGGCGTCGACCATAGAGGATATAGCCAACGCACCGACAGCGTCGTCATCCTGCCTTTGCCTAAGTTGCGCGACTGTGCGCTACCGGCATTGCCCGATATACTACGCGACATACAGCAGCAACTCAATAAAAAAAGTGCATAGATTATGATAATCAAATTAACCGGTGGCAAAGTTTACGATCCGCTCAACCAAATTGACGGTAAGATTCGTGACCTTTATATAGAAGACGGCAAAATTATCCAGGCTCCAAATAGCGATTATAAATACACCGAATACGACATCAAAGGCTCTATCGTAATGCCGGGGGCAATTGATATACACACCCATATAGGTGGTGGCAAGGTCAATATTGGCCGATGCACTATGAACGATGTACACGGTGCCGGTTGCGATAGCGGCGCACTGGACACCTACAACACTGGTATCCGCTACGCCGAGATGGGATATACCGCGTGCTTTGAACCGGCGATGCTGGCGTGCAATGCGCGGCAAGCACATCTGGAAATGGCGGATACGCCTTGTGTAGATACCGGGGCCTATGTTATGGTCGGCAACACCGACCTGTTGTTAGAATTACTAGCAACCAATGCCGATGCTAAAATAATAAAAGACTATGTGGCTTGGATGATGGATAAAACACAGGCCATGGCGGTCAAAATAGTCAACCCCGGCGGTATTAACGCATTTAAATTTAACCAGCGGAGACTAGATATAGACGAACAATCAGTTGCTTATAACATTACACCGCGGCGTATAATAGAATGTTTAACCAAAACGCTAAGCGAACTCAACACCCCTCACCCACTGCATGTACATACTAGCAATTTGGGTGTGCCGGGCAACTATCGAACGACACTGGATACGATTAAAGCTGCCGCTGGCTACCCGATGCACTTAACCCATATACAATTCCATAGCTACGGTAGCGAAGGCGATCATCACTTCTCGTCAGCAGCAGCGGAAATCGCCGAAGCTATCAATCAGAACCAGCATTTAACCACTGATGTTGGCCAGATTATGTTTGGTCAAACGGTCACCGTATCAGGAGATAGCATGATGCAGTATGCAAACCATGTACACGCATCACCGGACAAATGGACGGTCATGGATATAGAAGCTGAAGCCGGTTGCGGTGTCGTACCATTCAAATACCGTGATAAAAATTTTGTCAACGCACTACAATGGGCAATCGGATTAGAAATTTTCTTATTGGTTAACGATCCGTGGCGAGTATTTTTAACGACCGATCATCCTAATGGTGCACCGTTTACGAGCTATCCGCACCTTATAAGGCTGTTGATGGATTACAGCTATCGTGTCGATATGCTAAAAGAGTTACATCCTGAAGCTCGAAAAATGTCAACTTTAGATACCATTAAAAGAGAATATACCCTCTATGAGATTGCCATTATGACTCGTGCAGCCCCTGCTCGTAGCCTAGGGCTTAGCAATAAAGGACACTTGGCAGTCGGTGCCGACGCCGACATCGTCGTCTATACTCCTTCAACGAATATTGAACAAATGTTCGCCCATCCGCGTTATGTGTTCAAAAATGGTGTTTTGATGGTCAAAGATGCCAAAGTCATCAATATACCGCCTTGCTATACCCATGTAGTTAAACCTGAATACGACACCAGCATTGAAAAACTTATCAAAAAGCACTACCAAGATTATCGTACTGTCAATTTTGAAAACAGCTGTATCAGCAGCGACGAAATAGCCGAGTGCGTAGGTAGTCCTATTGTCGAACACCCATGTCGAACCCGATAGAAGGTATCACCATCAACGGTGTAGAAATAGAAAACACCTACGCCGAAGCGTTTGCAATGAGAGCAACGCGAATTATTATCACGGCAATTAACTACAAATGGGCAAAGTATGCAGCGAGTACGATGGTTGGTTTTGCGACTTCAGTGATCGGTTGCAATGTAGAAGCTGGAATAGAACGGCGTTGCAAACCATCTAGTACTCCAGACAGCAGACCGGGCTATGCAGTTTTGCTGTTTGCAACTTCGACAGCCGATTTATCCGATCAACTAACGAGACGCGTTGCTCAGTGCGTGTTGACTTGTCCGACCAGTGCGGTATTCGCCGGTATGGAGGGTGAGCGCAAAATCCCTCTCGGGCGTTATGTGCGCTACTTCGGCGATGGTTATCAATCATCCAAAGTAATAGGAGAAAAACGTTATTGGCGTGTGCCGGTGATGGATGGTGAGTTTGTATGCGAAGACAACACTGCAGTGGTACCCGCTATAGGTGGTGGCAACTTTTTGATCTTCGCTCGCTCCTCGTCACAAGCATTACAAGCTTGCGAAGCTGCAATAGATAGCATTGCAGATTTACCCAACCTGGTTTTACCATTTCCGGGCGGCGGAGTACGATCAGGCTCCAAAGTCGGTTCTCGTTATAAGTTTCTCAGTGCTTCGACCAACGAGCAATATTGCCCAACCCTCAAGGGCATGGTCGATAGCAAGCTACGCTCAAATACCGGTGCGGTAATGGAAATCGTGATAGACGGACTCAATGTACAAGATGTTATAGATGCGATGCGCGTCGGCATCACTGCGGTATGCGAACTGGGATTATCAGAAGGTATCACGACGATTACCGCAGGTAATTATGGAGGTGATTTAGGACAGTACCAATTCCACTTATGGGAGATTATCGGCACATGAAACTGATACTAAAATCGTCACCTAGCTGCCGCATAAATGCCGATCTGCTGACCCCCGAATATTGCTCTACGATCTCCGACAAACAACTGGCAAAGAAAACACTACTGAGCTCCGACGGTGATATTGCGATAGGCGATTTATTCAAAATAGAAAAAGATGCAAGCAAGAGCCTATTAATAAGCGGCGATTGTCAGCAGTTTGATTATATAGGCGCAAAAGTTTCCAAAGACCAAATCAAAGTAGAAGGATCAGTGGGTGATTATGCAGCAGCGACGATGAGCGGCGGACAGTTGGAAATTACCGGCAATGTTGGCCATTTTACGGCTTGTGCTATGTCTGGCGGCACCGTTATCGTTGCAGGCAATGCCGGCGATGCCACTGGTGGTGCTTCGATTGGTGCGGTACAGGGTATGAGCGGCGGCACCGTATTGGTGTTGAGCGATGCCGGTGATCGTACAGCAAACCTGATGCGGCGTGGTATTGTTGTAGTGCGTGGCAATAATGGCGACTATGCTGCTGCTGACATGAAAGCCGGCAATTTAGTCGTGCTGAAGAAAAACGGTAGCCACTGCGCTTACGGCATGCGCCGCGGCACCGTGCTACTTGGCGAACCAAGCAATAGCGAAAACCTCGGTGATACTTTTATCAGCCAACCTTCTAATTACAACATGGATTTCCTAATACTACTCTACAAGCATATCACTTTATTATCACCAACCTTACAAAGCCTACCGCGTAAAAAATTAATCAAAAGATACATTGGTGATCTTGCCGTTGGTGGTAAAGGCGAAATATTAGTACCTTATAGTTAATTGGATTTAACTACTGCTTGAAAAGCCTCTGATGTCCATGCAGAGTGGCTTCCGTGCCGTCCACTCGAAGTAAGGTGCTGCTATCTTTGCTCTTGTTTAAGCTCCATCACTACATCCACCAGTACTGCGATAATTAAGTTTAAGATAGTGATTGAACCGATTGCAATGAAACTGTATAAGTATATCCACGCCCACCAGTGCACTGCTTGTAGCGGCAAAAACACTTGCTCCCAACTAGAAAGCGTCAATACTTGAGTGAGGGTGAATAGTGCAGTCGCAATATCCTGCCATCGTTCGGCATCAGTAGACTCGAACAACAACGAGCCGGTGGCTGCATATATATACATAATGATGAATAACAATAGACTCGTATACAGTATACGCGGTAAAGATTTCAGTAAACATTCAATCAATATTTTTAACTCGGGCATCACAGAAATAATACGCAACACCCTGAATACACGCAGTAGTCGGGCAATCAATATCGCAGAACCTGGCCCTATGGGTATCAGTGATACCCCGACTACGATAGTATCGAATAAATTCCAACCGTCGCGGAAAAACGAATTTTTATGCGGCTCACCAATGAAGCGAATAATAAGCTCTATTAAAAAGAAAATAGTGATTACTTCACTGAGTAGCGCAATGATAATTTTGTATTGCGTTGCTAGATCAAAGGTGTCGGCACCTATTAATAAAGCTGATGCAATGATGAGTGCAACGACTACGAATTGAAAAATTTTGCTCTCGCGAACTTTATTAAAAATTACGACCATCTCACACTTAATCAGAATTTCAAGTATAATAAAGGTTTTTAGTCAAATTTCAAATACAATAACGGAGGAAATTATGCCTAAATATATTATCGAAAGGGAAATTCCTGGGGCCGGCAACCTATCGGCAGACGAATTACAAGGCATCTCGCAGAAGTCTTGCGGAATCCTCAAGAATATGGGACCTCAGATTCAATGGGTTGAAAGCCAAGTCACCGATGATAAAGTGTATTGCACCTATATCGCACCCGATGCTGAGAGTATCAAGAAACACGCTGCCGAGGGTGGTTTCCCAGCTAATAAAATTTCCGAGATTAAAGCGACTATAGACCCGACCACCGCAGAGTAGTTGCAGAGTAGTTGGTGCCTGTTCGTTTATTGGAATATACAGCCGCTATCGGTAACGGTAACGGTGAAACCTTCCATACTGCGCATAACATCTGCGACTTGGAAGTTTTCCAACTGCATCGTAGCTTGTTCTGCATTTAACGATGTAAAGGCCTCGTCAAGCACCAACAAATTGTATAACCCTTCGGCAGACGACAGTTTGTAGCCCCACCCCTTCTCTGCGGGTACTTCAGCGCTACTTATCTGTGCATCGGCAAAATGCTTTTTCAAGTATGCTTCAACTATTTCTTTTTGATCAATCACCTGAATATCCTCCAAAAATTTTGACACTCACTGCACATCGCCGACCGGCGCGGCAAAAGCATCGCCGGCTAGTTCTACTACATTGGCTCCGGTTAATGTCTTTAAGAAAGATACCAGTGCTGTCTTTTCGTCTGGCTGCAATGCCAACTTTTTAATCAGCGGACTCAATCGCATATTTGCTATACCACCTTGGTCGTAGAATTCAATGACTTCTTCTAAGCTCGCTAGCTTACCATTATGCATATAAGGTGCGGTCAGTGCTATATTGCGCAATGTAGGTGTTAGATATTTCCACAAATCATCCGGGTTTTCGGTTACCTCGTAGCGTCCTAAATCGTTTCTCTTAATCCCTCGGTCTTGTGATACTGAGTCGATTAACTCTTTCTTTACATCAACGAAAGTCCCTGGCGCCAACTGCACACGATAAGTCGGCGGTTCCGATGCCATCGCAATATCGTAGCCAAAGCCGGTGTTATGCAATAGATTATCGGTAAATAATGCATATTCCTCACCCACCAAATGACACGTCGAACACATCCCTTTACCCATAAAAATCTCAAAGCCAAGCTGTTCTTGTTCAGTCAATAAATCTTTCTCACCTCCGTAGTACCATCTATCAAAACGCGAATTCGCAGAGATCAATGTACGTTGATACTGCGCCAATGCCATACCAATAGTTTCCATTGATGCCGAACGATTAAAGGCCTTTTCAAATAAACCATCGTAATCTTTGAGGTTGTTTAATTTCTGTATAACATAACCTATAGAAGGATTTGCCATCTCGTTGCGCGCCAGCATTGGTATCCACACTTGATTCTCCAGGGTAGTCTCGCGACCATCGTGAAACAACATATTTTTATAAGCAACATTGAGTATCGTTGGTGCATTACGCCTGGCACTACGCCCTTCTACACCCACCGAAATCTCAAGCTCATTGTGAGCAAAACCCATCTCCGGGACATGGCATATCGCACACGACATCGTATCGTTAATCGACAGACGTCGGTCAAAAAATAGCCGTCTACCGAGTTCTATACCAGCACGGTTCAGTGGATTGTCTAACGAGTGCGTAGTGGGTGGTATACCCAATTGTGGGGTGTTGGCCGCTTCGTATAGATCAATTGCTGTTCCAGCTCGTTCTTTTAAGCTCTCAGAGCGAGTGACATAATTAGTTGATTCATAACCGTCGCGTACATCCCCGGAACGCGGCAATCTATTGGCTATCGCATCAGTGGTGAAATACACCACTGCCAATAATGCAAAAAATACTCTGCTTTGCGTATTTAAAAAAGAAGACGCGGCAATCATTTATCCACTTTGTTGTGGATAACCCTCTTCGCTCAGTATAGTCTTAAAGTCGTTGATGATGATATTCGGATGCAAATAGCTAACACTATAAATATTGCGTATATAACCTTGTCTATCTATCAGATATGATTTCAGCACATGAGCGAAGTTCACTTTTTCGGTATCACCCACTTGTTCTACGGTTTTGAATACGAACTGTCCGTATTCGTCTAGTATAGGCGTTAGCTGTTTTTCTGATTCGGTAGTTGCAAACACCCATTCGACAGCACTGTCGTTGACAAAGTCGGCGCCGTAGCTACGCATTGCCTCAGGAGTATCTCGCTCAGGGTCGAAGCTCAATGTTACCAGTCGTATATCGTCGCTTAGCGCGGGAACTTCTTTTAATGCTTTACTCATTGAGTGTAGTACGAAGGTTGCCAACGGGCAGCCGTTAACATCTGAGCAGCTAGTATAAATGAAAGACAGTAGCACGGCTTTATCACCTATATAATCGCTAAGCTCAGCCGGCGCACCATCATCTAGTAAAATCTCTCCGCTTGCTGCTTTCTTGATTTTAGGTAGCTCATAAGTGCCGGCGGCCGGCGGAACAAAATCTAACTGACCCCAACCGGGCGCTAGAATCTCGGCTCTCTCAGCAACGGTTTCTTCTTTCGGGGTGATTGTCATTGCGTATTGCCAACCAACGATGACTACTAAAATTGCACCAATAATAACGATATAAAAACTACGTCCTAACATATAAAACTCCTATAATTGAACTAGGTAATTATAATACTATATTCAAATAAAAAGTACATATTTAAGAGCGCTGAAAAAGTAGTTCTATACGGCAGGCTATCATCACACTTCGCCAGCTTGCCAATAACCATAGCATACGCTATTTGCTACACGAGTGAAAACGAAAATCTTTTACAAAACCAGTGCAAATATGCTAACCGATATGCGTTAGCCGATTAAAAAGAATGTTGCTAACCCTAAAAAGACAACCACGCCTACAATATCGGTGATGGTGGTTAATATCACACTACCAGCCAACGCTGGATCGACACCGAGCTTTTTTAATAGTATAGGAATCAATACACCTATTGCAGCAGCACACACTAAGTTTATGATAATTGCCGCACCAATTATGATGCCTATACTGATACTGTCAACCCACAAAATAGTGACAAAAGCGACGACTACTGCCCAAAATCCTCCGTTCAAAAAACCAACCAAAACCTCTTTATTGAGTAGCGTTGAAGGGTAACCCATAGTCAGACGTTTGGTTGCCAAACCGCGTATTGTGATCATTAAGCTCTGACTGCCGGCGATACCACCCATACTGCAGACGACTGGCACTAAAATGGCGAGGATAATAATTTGTTTTAAGGTGTCTTCAAACAGGCTAATAAACCAAGCGGCTATAAATGCGGTCAATAAATTAATTCCCAGCCACAAGGCTCGCTTTCTTGATGAACTAAAGACTGGCGCATAAAGATCCTCTTCACCCGATGCACCACTAAAACCAATGCGCTCTTTAAGTGGTTCGTTGCGTAGTACATCTAAAACATCGTCTACAGTGATGCGACCGACAACTTGGTAATTAGCGTCGACGACCGCAATAGATAATAGATCTCGGTCTTCAAATAATGCGACTACTTCGTTTGATGGTAAGGACACTGGAATAGCGGTTATTTCGGTGTTTACTAAATCGCTCAGCAGTGTATCTTTACTATGGGTGATCAGATCAGTAATCGTTATAACACCCAAATAACGATTGGTATGATCAACGATAACTAAACTATCGGTATGCTGTGGAAGTGATTTTTTCATTCTAATATAACGCACTGCAACATCTACGGTAATGTTCATTCGCAGTGTTAAAATATCAGGGTTCATCAAGCCACCGGCGGTATCAGCGTCGTACGATAAAACATGTTCCAACCGACGACGGTTTTGCGCATCCATGCCAGCCAGCAATTGGTCGGTCACGGTATCCGGTAAAGTATCTATCAAATCAGCCAAATCATCTATTTCTAAACCTTCAGTGGCAAGTAATAACTCTTTGTCTTGGGTGAGTTCAATCAGATTTTTGCGCACCTCCTCGCTTACCTCTAGTAAGATATCCCCTTCTAATTCGACATTGGTGAGTTTCCAAACTATCCGCCGCTCAGGAATAGGCAGGCTTTCCAATAGGTTTGCTATCTCACCAGCGTGCAGGTTATGCAGTTGTGTGCGTACTTGCTCGACCTTACCGCTACGCAATATCTGAGATAAATATTCGTTAGTTGCAGTCATCAGATTATCTAACTGGTGCCGAGCAAAATTCGACAACGCGCTCAGGATCGGAGTGTGCTTTCAGTCGTTGGTATTTACGCTGCAAGACTCCAATATCGCTATTGATAATAATCCGCTTAATTTCCAATAAGTTATTCGGATGCACGCTAAATTCTCTTAAGCCCATAGCCAGTAGCAGTCTCGTATAGCGACTATCTCCAGCCATCTCTCCGCACATCGCCACTGGCACATTCAGTCGCTTGCCTTCTGCTAAAACGATTGAGATTAGATTGAGGACGCCAGGATGCAGCGGGTTATGCAGATAGTTAACTTCCTCATCTATACGATCTATGGCCAGTGTATATTGGATTAAATCGTTGGTGCCTATTGATAAGAAATCCAGCTTGCGAGCAAATGCTTCAACTGCGAGTGCTGCTGCTGGAACTTCTATCATACCCCCTATTTTAATGTTTTTATTGAAGCGTTTTTTCTGCTCGACCAATTGTTGCTGTGCTGATTTATAAAGTTCTATAATTTGTTCCAGTTCATTCAAACTGGTCAACATAGGAATTAAAATACGCACATCACCGTGTATCGAGGCGCGCAGTATTGCTCGCAATTGACACAGAAATAACTCAGGATTTTTTAGCGAACGGCGGATAGCACGCAAACCCAAAGCAGGGTTAGTTGCCAGCGGCCCTTCGTAGTCCGGGTCAAATTCCTTTTCTGCCCCCAAATCCAATGTCCGTATAGTAACCGGTTTATCGGCCGCGGCGCGTAGTATCTTTTTATAAGCGGCAAAGTGTTCTTCCTCACCCACTTCGTTATAACGATCTATATAAAGAAATTCAGTGCGATACAAACCCACACCGTCAGCTCCACTGTGCTTAAAAGCACGCACTTCATCGTTCAATTCTATATTAGTCATCAGCTTAATATCAACGCCATCTCGACTACGAGTCGGTTTATTCTTTAATACCGATAGTTCTTTTTGATATTTTTTCTCGTCTTTTATGCGTTGCCGATAAAAGGATATCGTTTTACTATCGGCATCGGCAATCAGCGTACCGCTATTGCCATCAATAATGATTGTTTCTTTTTCGGACAACAAATTACGCACATTTGGCACAGCAACGATTGCGGGGATACCCAGACTGCGCGCCAAAATTGCGGTATGCGAATTGGTCCCACCGAATTCTGTGACAAAACCGCTTATTTTCTTATGCTCGAACATAATCGTATCAGCCGGCGCCAGATCATCCGAGACAACAATAGCACCTTTGACTTGTATACTTTGCTTGGTACTTGATTGCTTATGGGTAGCGACTCTGTCTTTTGCCAGAGCTTGTTGTATCAGTTGGATGACATGTTCGATATCATTGCGTCGCGTCTTCAAATAACTATCCTGCATCACATCAAATACCTGAACTAGCTTATTCTTTTGTATATCAAGCGCCCACTCGGCGTTGTACAATTGTTCCTCGATGATCTGTATCGGGGCTTGCTTAAATGGCACATCGGCCATCATCAATAAATGCGAGTCTATAAACGCAGCAATTTCCTCTACTGCATCTTTGGGAATTAATTTTCTAACATTCTTCAAATGTTCTACTGCAAGTTTATGCGCCCGGTTAAAGCGAGCAACTTCGGCTCGCACTTGCTTCTCCTCTATCTTATAATGCGCAACCTCTTCTTTACCGCGTTCGAATAGATGCACCGGTCCTATACCAATGCCTTTAGATACTCCGTTGCCAGTCAATAAAATTGCCATATCACACTTGCTTAATCTTCCTCTCCGAACCGATCAGCTATCAGCTCGGACATCCCTTGTGCTGCCGCCTGTTCGTCTTTCCCTTCTATCGTTAGTATCAATAATGTACCTTTAGCAGCAGCTAGCATAATAACGCCCATAATACTCTTGCCGTTGACCGTCTGGTCATCCTTACTCACTTTAATATCGCTTTCAAAACTTGATGCAAGCGAAACAAACTTAGCTGCAGCGCGTGCGTGCAGACCCAAGTTATTAACAATAGTCACCTCTAATTTCACCATAGTTTTAGTACACTATTGCGTCCACCTTCGGATGCTTTGCGTGCCAGTGCATCACCATCTAAATAACTATAATTCAATACCTTCAGTAGCATCGCTAAATTAAGCCCACTTACCAGCCATCTCTGCGCTTCACCCTTGATTTGCATCGCAATATTAGCCGGTGTTGCACCGTATAGGTCATTTAACAACAACACACCGGCACCTTTATCCAGTGCATCACAGCATTGTTTCAGTTTTATAGCTTCCTTCTCAGGGATACAATCGTATGCTACGCAGTAGCTATCTATACAGGCAGAGAGCGGTGATCCCAACAACTTTTTAGCAGTCTTCAACAAACTATCACCGACACCTTCATGAGTAACCAACAAGATAGAAGTATTCATGTTTATTTGCTCCAATCAAAAATTTAGCATTCCCTACATATCACGATGTTGTTTATTAATATCGTATTTCGGCATCTCCTTGCTTAATCTTTGATACAGCTTTTCGACCATATATACTGAACGATGCCGTCCGCCGGTGCAGCCTATGGCTATAGTGAAATAGGAACGTATGTCGGCTCCATAATAAGGTAACCATTTTTGTAAAAACTCTAAAATATCATTAAACAAATTAATGCTCTTGGGTGATTGTTCTAAAAAGTCGTAGATTTCTGCGTCAGTGCCTGGTTTTTCTCTTAACCGAGATATCCAATACGGGTTTGTTAAGCAACGCACATCAAAAACATAATCGGCGTTAGTCGGCACACCTTTTTTATAACCGAAAGATTTCAACAATATAGATACCGGCACTTTGCGTAAACCTATATGTTCAGCAATCGTATTGCGTAGTTCGTACTGGCTCATCTCAGTCGTGTCGATATGAAAATCGGCACACGAAGCTATCTCATCCAGCAATTGTATCTCGCTTTTTATACAATCTGCTAGTGGTTCATTTTTATAGACGGACATAGGATGCGGGCGTCTGGTTTCATTATAGCGATGCTCTATGACCTCCTCAGAAGCTCTTAAAAAGATAAGCTTAGTATCAAATCCGGCATTTTTTAGACGAGTCAATATCAATCTAATATCGGTTGATTGATTAATTAAATTACGGGTATCTATGCTCACCGCAATTTGGTCACCGAGTTTTATTTTATCGGATAACAACCGTTCAGTCAGTTCGACTAGAAACTCCAAGGGCATATTGTCTATGCAACAAAAGTGATGATCCTCTAGTGTGTGCAATACCACCGATTTTCCGGCACCCGATAAACCACTAACAATAACGAATCTCACTGTTTGTTCTCCATAATATTTTTTTGGCGAGCAGCAATTTCTTGTTCAGCGTAATAACCACCAATACGCAGGATATGGTTTCTAGCAGCAGCCTCGACCAATACTGCCAAGTTGCGCCCTGGTGCTACTGGTAAAGTAAATACCGGAATATCCAAGCCTAGTACTTTCTTCGTTTGTTGTGCGCTGGTCAAACGATCTTTATTGACACTTAAATCTTTGCTGGCAAATTTAAGATCAATAATTTGACGCAAATACTTAGTCTCCTTAACTGCACTGTTGCCGTACATTTGGCGAATATTCAAAATGCCCAAGCCGCGTACTTCTAAGAAATCGCGGATCATTGACGGTGCGGTGCCTTGTATTATATCGGGAGCGATACGGGTAAATATCGGCGTGTCGTCAGCTATCAAACGATGCCCACGAGTAATGAGTTCTAAGGCTAACTCGCTCTTCCCTACCCCGCTATCGCCGGTGAGCAACAAACCTATGCTGATGACCTCCATAAACACACCGTGCATAATAAGTCTTTCGGCGAGCGAACGCGACAGATAATAGCGCAAATCATCAACTAAAGATTCACCCCCTATTGCAGAAATAAACAACGCGATATTACGTCTATCGGCCAAGGCATGCATCTCTGGCATGGCCTGTTGGCCGTTGTTGATTAGCACGGCCAAACAAGTATCGCTAAACAATTGGTGCAATGCATTTTCCAATACACTACCTTTTAGCGATTGCAAATAAATCATTTCAGCATCATCCAGTAGATGTACTTGGCTTGAGTGTATAGGGTTGAAATAACTTACTATATCTATCGGTTGATCGTCTGTAGGTTTGATAAAACTCTTGCTCGCCGCACCTCGCCCGGCAACCCATTGCAGCTGTAGCTGTTCGGATAAATGCTCGAACAGTTCACCAACTGTAGGTATATCGGCACTCATACTACGCCCTTAAGTTTATGTAATAAGCTGGCTTCATCTTTTGCCGACAATAACTCCTGCACCCTAGCCGAATCACTAAAATGTCTTGCCAGACTAGCCAACAAATCAAGATGTTGCTGATTGGCGTTTTCAGGCAAGAGTAACGCAAATATGAGCTTAACCGGTAATTGGTCGGGTGCATCGTAATCTATACCCTGCCTGACTCGCAACAATGCAACGATGGGATTGCTTAAATCCTTAATGCGGCAATGCGGAATGGCAATACCTTTACCTATTGCCGTGCTCCCCAACTGCTCGCGCTCGAACAAATGAGATAATACGGTATGAGGGTCCAAGGGTGTAGAGCGGCATGCCATCTCAGACAGCATAACCAGCGATTTCTTTTTAGTCGCCGAATCAACCCACTTGATGCGGTCAAGAACCAAATAATCGCTAAAGTTCATTACTATCTTTTAGTTTTGAGAGTATGATGGACTACCTCTTGAGAGTGATGGTCTTTGAGCTTTTCCTTATGCTTAATTATCTGCCTATCCAACTTAGCAATAAGCATATCCACGGTGATATACATATCATCGGATTTTGCGTGAACAAAAAAATTGTGATGGCTACTATGCACGGTGGCTTCTGCCAAGTGTGAGTTTTTTTCTATTTTTAATACTATGTGTAAGGTTTCTACACGATTAAAGTGCTTTTGTATCTTCTTTAACTTTTGGTGTATGTGTTGTTCTATAGGTTTTGTCACTTCAAAACCTTGTCCGGATATCTGAGTCTCCATAGATTTCTCCTAAACTGATTAGAGGTTGTTACATCGTTTGTATATTGTTCTATAATACATTTTATTCGACCATGTCTTATTTTATCACTAGGCCATTCCCTGCACTATGAATAAAGAAATTTTAGCTAGCGCCTCGCAAATAAAACTCGTCGTATTTGATGTTGATGGCGTGCTAACCGACGGCAAATTAATACTGAGCAGCGATGGTAGCGAAACTAGATGTTTTAATGTAAAAGACGGTACTGGTATACGTTTATTGTTAAAACACAATATAGAAGTTGCAGTTATCAGTGCCCGAAAATCAGTCATCGTTGCAAATAGAATGGAAGACCTGGGTGTAAAGCATGTATTCCAGGGCTGCTTTGATAAAGCTAACGCTCTAGAAGCTTTAGCCTTGCTACTAGATATAAATCTGCAACAGGTTGCCTATGTAGGTGACGATCTGATAGATTTGCCGGCAATGAAGCGAGTCGGTCTAGCAGTGGCACCTACTGATGCACACGAAACTGTAAAGCAACAAGCCAATTGGGTTACATCAGCAGGTGGCGGTTGTGGTGCGGCGCGTGAAGTCTGCGATGTTATTTTCAAAGCACAAGGACTAGACCTGCAAACTAAATAACCACACATATCCTATCAAACTGGAGGCTTGGTGCCGTCCAATGAGATGTCAACTCGCACCCTCGAAAGCGATCCTAAAACCGGCAGACTGGACATTATCAACGAACGAAACCATATAGCTTAGGCACATAGCTTAGGCACATAGCTTAGGATAGGGCAACACGCTCAATGCAAACGATGAAACCTACCTATGAAGCTAGGGATCTTGTGCGTGTTGATGCTAATGGCTTGACTATTTTTGCTATCTTGCGGCACTAGCAACTAGCTAGTGGACTAAAACTTTCTAGTCCCAGTCCCATATGGCTGTTATTATTATATCGCTAGTCATAGTAGAATATGCGATTTGGCAGACTCTCGGCTAGTTGGCAGAATGGTCATGCAGCGGCCTGCAAAGCCGTTTACGCCGGTTCGATTCCGGCACTAGCCTTTGTTAAGATTGATAACCGCCCGGGTGGCGAAATTGGTAGACGCAAGGGACTTAAAATCCCTCGAGCAAAAATGCTCGTGCCGGTTCGACTCCGGCCCCGGGCACCAACGGTTGCAGTCAAGCAAGTAGTGTGCAGACCACTGAGCGCCGCTTGGCGTGGCTGCGATGTTCCCACAGATAAATACCTTGCCAGACACCTAGCAGTAAATGCCCGGCTTTTACTGGTATATTTAATTCACTTTTAGTCAATACTGAGCGTATATGGGCTGACATATCATCAGGCCCTTCAGCGGTATGTTGATAACGCGGATCACCGTCGGGTGCTAAGTGGCTCATGAAATTTTCCAAATCGGAATGGACGGTAGGATCGGCATTCTCAGTGATAACCAATGAGGCACTGGTATGCCGAATAAATAAATGGCATAAGCCTTCGGCATCGGCTGGCAATAAATTCTGCACTTGACTGCTTAATTCATATAAGCCCTTGCCATCAGTATCACAGTTGATAGTCCCTAAAAATGCCATTTTGTCGAAGCCCTCGTTGTATAATATTGGCTATATTCTATATAAACTTTCCCAAAATGACACAAACTATAAAACTTCCGGCGATACATAGACGGCGATCAGTTGCGGTTAAGGTCGGCAATGTTATCATCGGCGGCACTGCGCCTATCGCAGTACAATCAATGACCAGTACGGATACCGCTGATGTTCAAACCACAGTCGCGCAAATCATAGAACTTGCCGAAGCAGGCTCTGAGTTGGTACGCATTACCGTCAACAACGAAGCTGCGGCTCGCGCAATTCCTGCGATTGCAGAGAAGCTAGCATCTATGAATATCAATATACCACTCATAGGAGATTTCCATTACAACGGCCACAGATTGGTAAAAAAATATCCACAACATATTGCGCACCTAGACAAACTGCGCATCAACCCGGGTAATGTAGGACGAGGTTCTAAACACGACACGCAATTTACCCAGCTAGTAGAGTATGCTTGTCAATATCAGAAACCACTACGCATAGGTGTAAACTGGGGTAGTTTGGATCAAGATTTATTAAAAAATAAACTGGATGAAAATGCGAAACTAGCAAAACCTTTACCGTTAACCGAGATAACTTACCGAACGATCATTGAGTCGGCATTACAAAGTGCTGAACAAGCGGAAAGCCTTGGTCTGCCGCATAATGCTATTATCTTGTCGGCGAAGCTCAGCGATGTGCAAGGTCTAGTCTGTGTATACCGAATGCTTGCCGCAAAATGCGATTACCCACTGCATCTGGGTTTAACTGAAGCTGGTATGGGACAACGCGCAACAGTCTATTCCAGTGCTGCGTTAGCTATATTATTGCAACAAGGCATCGGCGATACCATACGAGTTTCTCTGACACCGGATCCTGATGCCTCTCGTAGCGAGGAAGTTCGTATCGCACAAAATATATTACAAGCTCTCAAAATACGCTCGTTCATCCCAACGGTTATCGCCTGTCCTGGCTGCGGTCGCACGAGTAGCGATTATTTTCAAAAGCTGGCAGCTGAAATACAAAGCTATATAAGACAGAGAATGCCTGATTGGAAAACACAATATCCTGGCGTCGAAACTATGACCGTTGCGGTCATGGGCTGTGTCGTGAACGGTCCTGGAGAAAGCAAACACGCCGACATAGGCATTAGCTTGCCGGGTAGCGGTGAGCGTCCGGTAGCTCCAGTTTATATTGACGGCAAACATCAATTAACCCTTTCTGGCGATCGCTTAGTAGCCGACTTTAAGGCACTGATAGAGAAGTATGTTAAGGAGTATAATGTTAACCCAGGCACCGCCGACTGACCGCCAGACAATCTAGCTTTAGGAATTAGCACTACAGATCAAAATCACTGCATCAATACTTGTAGCTCTGGACTTGTAGCTCTGGTATGCCAAAGTCACTTAAAACCCTGCTTTTTTGTACCAATAGCGCGCCTTCTCCGGATTACAAGGTACTAAACTACCCTCTTCATAGATCATCGCTAGTGTTGTCTGCGACCCTGCCAATCCTTGTTCGGCAGCTTTGCTAAACCATTCAACCGCTTTCTCGCCATTTTGCTCAACACACTCACCTTGCATATACATAAAACCCAAACCGTGCTGGGCTAGTGCGTGACCTTGTTCGGCAGCCGCAGACATCATCCGCAGAGCAGCATCGGCATTGGCGTGCACACCAAGCCCGTTCTGATAAATAATCGCGCAGCGATACATCGCCTCAACATTGCCTTTCTCCGTCATAGGGCCAAGTATACTCAGCGCTCGTGCAAAATGCTTGGCTTCAAATGCAGCTATACCACTGGCTAGCGTAATATCGTCATCATTCATCGCAACTTAACCTACAAAGATTTTCTTTTAGCTAGCTTGAACATTGGAAACTCTTTGTGAATTTCATACTCAATTCTCAAAAGAACTGACATATCATCTATCTCCTCTACATAGAGAACATTTGAGATTAAAGCCACTCCATACGCCATAAGACCTGTAGCAATATCTTCATCACACCATCCTACACTTTTTAGCGATGTAATAAAACCACTCCTAATTATCTTGCGAAAAGAATACATTATACTAGTTAAAGTAGTCGGCCTTCTCACCATAGGCAGCTTTTTAGAAACAAACACTACACAAGTATTCACAGCTTCAGACCTTATAGACCGAGGTCTCTGCTTTCTCTCAATAGAAAGTGGTTGGATACTTGTAAAAATCAAAGGAGAATGTCTAAATGTCTTTATTAATGCTTCCCATCCCAGTAAGGAGTTATGAGAGTAAATAAAAGACATAGTGCCATCTTTTTTAAGGACTCTAGCCGCTTCATTAATAGCGTCATTAAGATTTTTACAATAGTTGGTATGTGCTTTGTTGCTGTCACCATTTCTTCTAGTTGACGCCACAAGTTCTCGTTCAAAGCTAGTATTTCCATTCCTAAATAAATCTGGTTCAATATCTTTAAGCAGAATTCTTTTCCACGCATAAAAATTATCTGCCAGTATCGTATAAAAAATATTATCGTAGTATGGAGGATCAGTTACGATGGCATCGAATATTTCATCTTCAAAGGGAAGGTTCTGCGCCGCTGCGAGTTCTACATGTCCTTTATGGGGAAGTTTTTTTATAGATATAGCCCCTTGAATTATCCTTTGCAATTTAGCATTCAAATTAGACGGTCCGTTAGCAACTGGATCAGTTTCACTAAAATCCCAACACATAGAAACCCCAGGACCACAAAAAGCTCTTCCTACTTGTTCATTTTGAGATATCCAGGTGGACAGCCTACAATTCCAATCGACCATTTGATCAACAAGTCCCGATAAAATAGATATTGTATATTTGGCAACTAGTTCTCCTCTCTGCTTGGAAAGAGATATATATTCATCTTTTAATGCTTTTAATAGTGCTAAGCAAGAAACTCTCTGCCGCATATTAAAAATATCGGCATGGGTATCAATCCCATAGAGAGCAGGATTAACAATACCTGACCATTTAGGTAATATTGACTTCGGGAGACTTGTGTTTAATTCCTTTAATAAATATTGCTCAAGAATTTTTATCTTTTCAATTAATTCCTCACTTAACTGATCTGCAATATAAAACTCCTTCCCACTTTTATTTTTTACCACTTCCACAGCTATTATATCTCTCGCTTTTTTTATAGTAATATCAGAGTTTATATATCCACAATGAGGGCATCGGATTATATTCAATCGACCTACCCAATTCTTCTGTGTAGGAATTAATTTACCTTTTTCTATACTAAACCTAATACCTTTGTTTGTTTCATTAATCTTTAAAAATAAATTCTTATCTTTCTTTTTTGAAATCCAGTATCTCTTTGTTAAAGAAAAATATGCTCCACACTTGCCACAAGGATAAGAATAAGTCCATAAATAATTAGTTGTCACTTTCCCGTCTTCTCTTATTCTTTTAGGAAATATCGGATCTGTTAAATCTTTGAGATCTTTTAAGATTCTTTTACCTGATTGCGCTAAGATATCAGCCAGATTATCAATATCAGCATCATGTAAATATTGAAAATTTGCTCTTTGAATAAATACAGAAAGTTCGTTTGAGTCAATAGAGTAACTGTCTAGTCCCAAGTTAAGAGCCTCATAGGGAATAGTCCCTCCTCCTCCAAACATATCTAGCACTTTCGGAATATAAGAATAGCCTTTAACTATAGAACTTCTAGCTTTTTTAATAATCATTTCATCTCTATATGACATAGATAGAGTATTCATGATTTCTAAAGTCTGCTTAGAAATATTTTTACAAACTGTGGCATATATTAAAGATCTCATTGCTGTATGAGGTCTGCGAGCCCACCAAACATGGATAGTATGCGATGTTTCTCCTCTTCTATATCTTTCGGAATTACCAGCTATAGACGCTTCGTGATAAAGTAGTCCAGCATCAATTAAGCGTTTCTCAGATGCTTTTATTTCTTCTAGTTGCGGGCTAGGTTCAATCTTTATATTATTCATTAGCAATCTCTATCAAACCTTCTTATTCTAATAGATATATGCAGTGTTTTTCACATATTTTGAAGCCAAGATTTTATTTGCCTAGGATACATAAAGTCTCAATCCACCTTTATATTCTAAATTCCTTTATGTTGCAAAGCATTCTCTTGACCTTTCCCCCGAAAATCGGTCCACATCGAAAGAGAGTTTTCCGGATAAACTAGTATTAAATATCTAAAAGGAGGTATTGTATATGAGAGGAAAACA
>JACONC010000020.1 GCA_014323925.1 Chromatiales bacterium
GCCGCTGAGTGCAGTATCCAATACTTGAATACCTCGGCTATAGTAACGAGCGATAATATCAGGCTTGGGCAATGCATAACGGTTGCCATAACTGCTCGTCACGACTGCCATTTTAGGTGACACCGAGTCGATAAAATCATCGGTCGAAGAGGTTCGGCTACCGTGATGCGGCACTAACATTACATCGCTGGACAAAGAGGGATGTGTTGCCAAAATACGCTCGGCAGCTTTCTCTATATCGGCGGTTAACAACAATGAATGTTCTTGATTAGAGATGCGTAATACACACGATGCATTATTACCAGTAGCGGTTGCTGTCTGCAGCGGATACAGTATTTCAAAACGAACGCCGTCCCACAGCCAAGATTGTCCGTGCCGACAATACTCAAAAGGATGTCCTGATGTTTTAATAGCCTCCCCTACCAGTATGCGATGCGGAGAAATATACTGTAGCAACACCCCTGCACCGCCGGCGTGATCGTTATCGGCGTGCGAGACAACCAATGTATCCAAAGTATTTATATGCTGTGCCCGTAAGTAAGGCAAAATGACGCTATGCACAGCATTAAAGCCAGAGCGATAGCGAGGGCCGGTATCGTAAATCAAATTGTGCTCGCGAGTGCGCACCAAAACCGATAGTCCCTGCCCGACATCAAAAAACACCACCTTAAATGCACCTGGTGCAACCGCCGGGGGTGCACTAAAAAACGGCAATAGTGGCAACAACAGCAACACTGCAAAACAGCGCAAGGTCTTTCTTTTCAACGCAACGAATAATACAACGCCTATCAAGGCAAACAACGCAGCCCTATTGTCTATTGCATGAAACCATTGTGGTGCATAACTTGCAAACCAATCGTTTATTTGCCATAACACCGCAAACAAGTAATCGGCTATAGACATAAAAAATAATGCTACCAAGTCGTGTAACATAAAACCGGCAACTGCCATCAGCGAGCAAGGCAATACCACAAAAGCGGTGAGTGGGACGATAACCATATTGGCAAACGGTGAAATCAATGCGCCGCGAGTGAAAAACAACAACGAAGGTATGACCATCACTGTAGCGATATACATTTGCATGCCGAACCATAGCTTCCAGCCACGCAGATTAGGTGAAATGACTAAAAACAGGGCAATCATCGCAACCGCAGTAAAAGATAGCCAAAAAGAAATAGACAAAGTGGCTAGCGGGTCATATATCAAAATCAATAATAATGCGACTGCCAAAGACTGCGGTAATGATATGCGATACCTAAGAAGACCGGCACAAACGATGCACACCAGCATAATCAAAGCGCGTTGGGTAGGCACTGAAAAACCAGCCAGCGCAGCATAAGCAATCGCTGCCGGTAGCGCACCAAGCAAAGCAACATCGCGCGACGGATACAAATAACGATGTAAAAATAAAATACGCCACAAATGCTCTATCAATATATAGAAAAAACCGAAAACCAAACCTATATGTAAGCCAGAGACGGCAAATAGGTGATGCGTGCCAGTAGCACTTAAGGTCTCCCTTTGTTGATAAGATAATAGCGAACTTAAACCTAAGGTAATTGCCGCAATAGAATCAATTTGTGAAAAACGATCTTTATAAGACTGCAACTTGTCAAAAAGCAATTGACGCCATCGTTGTATCATGCCTGCCGAATCGGTTCTCTCCTGCTTTCGATAAGAACGCACATAAGCGGTCGCATCTATTCCTCGCATTGTCAGCCATTGTTGATAATCAAAAGTATGCGGATTGGCAAGACCGTATGGCGCTTTAAGTTTAAGTTCGGCGTGTAAAATATCGGTCACCCGTATTTGCTCTCCGTATTTATAGACACTGGTTCTAATACGCTTAGGAAAATGTGCTATATCAGGCGCGTCTACTACATCCAATATGAATTGTGTACTACCGACCCGTTGTATAGGAATGGTTGCAACCCGCCCGACAACGGTGACAGTCTCTCCCTCCCATTCAGCACTACGCCCAGCATCACTAGATGGCGATACCGCATAGGCAGTCCAGAACAAACCTAAACAAAAACTACCCAGCAAACGCCATCTCAGCTTGGCAAAAAACAATAAAGCCGCGCAAGCAACGCCCATAGACCCAGGTATTTGCGGCACCACCGGAAGCACTTGCAGAGATAGATTGCCGGCTAGAAAAGAAAGCGTGAAAATATAAATCGGAGAAAGCATATAAGCACCTTAAATGCTTTAAAATATGCATTTCTCTCCAAACTGACGAATATGCCCAAAAAACTGATAGAACGATTTTTCCCACGCAGGCATAAATTGCGAACACATCCGCAATTAAAATTTCTTGGCGCATTAATCCACAAAGAAAACCTGTGGCACATCAATCGCAAATCTATCGCAAATGCCTTTGCCATAGGATTATTTTGTGCCTTTATCCCTATTCCTTTTCAAATGATACCAGCAGCTTTGATTGCTGTATTGGTGGGAGCGAATATTCCGGTGGCGGTTATGTTGGTATGGATCAGCAACCCACTGACGATAACCCCTATTCTCTATTTGTGCTATAAAATTGGCCAATGGATATTGCAAACACCAGTCGTTGAGTTCGGTGATACAACTGGTATAGATAGACTATTGCAAGTAGATAATTTATGGCAACCGTTTCTACTCGGTAGCTTTATTATGAGTTGTGTATCGGCTGCGCTCGGATATATGTTTATTAAAATTTTATGGCGTTTGCATATAGTGTCGTATCTAAAAAAACGCAGTATCAGAAAGTTAAGTTCAGTAGCTAACTACAAAAGCAAATGATCGGATGATGACCTAGAGCACTCTAATCTTTAAGGTTTAGCTTCGCTTTGTCGGTTACCGTTTTGTTCAGCAATTCAAGCAATTGATCGCTTTGTTGATCGGCGATCATTCGGCGGATTGTCGCCAAACTCTTCTCAAACGAAGCAATTGCTTTGAGTATATAGTCGGAGTTTGCCATAGATATATCCCGCCACATGACTGGGTCGCTGGCAGCGATACGAGTGAAATCGGCTAGACCACCAGCAGAAAAAGCGATGTTTATACCGTCTTGTTCCAAAGAATTTATTAATGCGTAGGCGACGAGATGCGGCAGATGGCTGGTTGCAGCAAATAACTGATCGTGTTGTAGTGCCGAGAGTTCTTCTATTTTTGCCCCCACTTTCCGCCATAATTCGGTCACTTTATTGACTGCAACTGTATCATTTTGCGGTTGCGGTGTGATAAATACATAACGCGATCGGAATAGATCTGCAGACGCCGACAACGGGCCGCTGTTTTCACCGCCCGCTATAGGGTGTGCAAGCACCATTCGTGCTGGCACGCTCCCCCAAACCGAACATGCGTCATTGATTACGCTACGTTTAACACTACTCACATCAGTTGTTATAACCTGGTCGGCTAGTTCTTTGATTTGTTCGAAAATACCGCGCAACGCACTGACCGGCGTTGCGATAACCAGAATATCGCACTGCTCGGCAAGCTGAATCGGGCTTTGCGCAAAACTGTCAAAAGCATCTCTGGCGAGTGCCTGTTTAGCGCATGTTTCGTTTAGGTCATAACCCAGTATTGGTCGCTTAGCATCGTCCTCTTTGAGTGCCAACGCAAAGGAAGTACCAATTAAACCTGTGCCTATAACACCGACAACGACTTGATCGACACTACCCATCAACTATACTCTAGTAGCTGTTTTAGGGTGTTAAGAAAATGTTCGTTTTGCTCCATAGTGCCGACTGTTACCCGTAAATGATTTGGCATATCGTAATTTTCTATTGCCCGTATAATCACACCGTGTCTTAACAGGGCACGATAAATCGCAGCAGCTCTTTCCCCTATCTCGATACATAAAAAGTTCGCTGCCGATGGCAAGCAAGTCAAGCCGAGGGCATTACAGCCATCGCGTAGATAAGCTAGACCTTCGCTATTCAGCCGCACACTATTTTCAACATGCGCTTTATCGTCAAGCGATGCAATCGCAGCTTTTAGTGCCAATACATTATTATTGAACGGCTGGCGCAAGCGGTTGAACAGGTCGGCAATTGCCGTTGACGATAACGCATACCCTATACGCAAACCTGCCAATGCATAAATTTTAGAAAAAGTTTGTATCACAATCAGATTCGGATACTCGTCCAACCACTTTGACACATCGGGGTAATCACAAGCTTGGGCATATTCGGCATAGGCTTGATCAACAACGACGACGATACGCTCATCGAGCAATTGCATAAATTTCCTGAGTTCGTCCTCCTTGAGCCAAGTGCCAGTAGGATTGTTTGGGTTAGCGATAAATACCACCGCGGTGCGCTCGTCAATTACATCAACAAAACTATGCAGGTCATGTCCGTATGGCATTTCGCCATCGCTAGGCACAGCTGGCGCTGGGCGCGCAGTAGCACCCGATAGTTGCGTGGCTAATGCATACACTTCAAATGCGTGTTGAGAGTAAACCGCGTTTTTATCTTTATCTAAAAAGCAACGCGCAACAAATTCCAGTAATTCGTTAGAACCATTACCCAGTGAGACTTGTGTTGTCGAAACTCCGTATCGTTCGGCAATCTTTTCCTTGAGTAGCGAAGCACTATTGCCTGGATAAAGATAGACTTGATCAGCGTATTCCTGAATCACTTCAACCGCATAACGGCTAGGTCCGAAAACATTCTCGTTTGAAGACAGTTTGATAGGTTCAGCGGCGATTAAATTGATCTCTAAATCATCAATACTCTTGCCCGGCTGATAAGGCTTTATATTCAATAGCGAAGCCAAGCAGTGCTGCTTGGGGTTAAATGTCATTGCTCTCTCTCCGCACACAACTGTTTGTAGAGCCCAAAACAACCATCTTCTATCAAATCAAACATACGCGTGTAGGCTATATCACTATGCGCTTGCATCAGCACTTGCTGATTACCAAAGTATTTTGAATAATTCATTATATACTCAGGCACACGCCGTCCTCCCAGCCAATGCCGAACCGGCTCAAAGTGCGCCTGCTCGAAGATATATACATTGCTGTAATCCTCAGCCGACACAGATGCTAGAGCGTTTGAACTATAAATCGATAAATCGTAGCCACGACGCGTGGCAACAGCCTGGGCTTGCGCATCACAAGATAACCCGTCGGTAGCCCAAATCCCTGCCGACGCTACCTGCAACGCAATGTGTGTATGTTCTATTATATAATCAAAAACCGCATGCCCTATTATTGAACGGCAGGTGTTCAACGCACAAACAAATAGTAAAGACCGCTGCATTTTCTAGAAGGAGAGACAAGCTATCCATACATAAAAACAACTCTGCGAGGTTGCTTTATAAATATACCAACGATCCGCTTGGGCAATCAAAGATTATCTTTTACCGTTTCGGTAGATTCTTTTTGAAGGGTGCTTTGCAGGTCCATCTCAAACGCATCCATTAAGTTCTTCTCAGGAATCTCCCATGCCGTACCGGCCGGTATCAAACGACCCACAATTACATTTTCTTTCAGGCCTTTGAGGTCATCGCGTGAACCGTTGATCGCCGATTCGGTCAGGATTCTAGTAGTTTCTTGGAATGATGCCGCAGAAATAAATGACTCAGTAGAAAGCGACGCTTTTTTGATACCCTGCAATAGAGGCACATACTGAGCGAGCTGCTTGCCTGCTTCTTCAAGACTTTTATTAGTATCCATCACTTTATTTTTATCAACATCGTCGTCAACCAAATAGTTGCTATCACCCGGATCAGTAATATGCACCTTACGCATCATCTGCCGAATAATCACCTCAATATGTTTATCGTTGATTTTAACGCCTTGCAATCGGTATACATCCTGTATTTCTTTTACCAAATACTCAGCCATCTCATTAACGCCCAACAATCGCAAGATGTCGTGTAGATTTCTCTCTCCTTCGGATATGACTTCACCTTTTTCTACATACTCACCCTCGGCTATTTCCACACGCCGCCACTTGGGTACCATTACATAATGTTTTTCTTCTTTACCAGTAATGACAATTTTCTGCTTACCGCGAATTTCTCTATCAAAACTGATAGTCCCTGAGCATTCGGCTAAGATAGCTGCATCTTGAGGGATGCGTGCTTCGAATAAATCGACGACTCGCGGCAATCCACCAGTAATATCACGGGTCTTAGAACTTTCTTGAGGAATACGCGCAATCGTATCCCCTACCCGTACCTTAGCGCCGTCTTCTACCGTCACTATCATGCCGGGCATCAGACGATAATGCGCCATTCTGCCATCGTCTAGTTTTATTTCTTTGCCTTTACGAGTAATCAAAATAGCCGGTGTTTGCTCTTTCATCCCAGACATCACCATATAAGAACTCAAACCAGTCATCTCATCAGTCTGCTTGAGCACGGTAATGCCCTCGACAAAGTGCTCCAATACAATTGTCCCTTCGGTTTCGGCGATTACCGGATGCGTATGAGGATCCCAGTTGACGATAGTGGTGCCAGCCTCCACGGCGTATCCTTCACCGTATTTTAGTCGGGCACCATAAGGAATCTTATACCGTTCTCGCTCATTGCCAGCCTCTGTGACGATACTTATTTCGCCAGAGCGAGAGACAACGATATAACCGTCTTCGTGTTTTAACAACTTCACTTTATGCAGTCGTACAATACCGTCGGTTTTCGGTGTGATGCTATTTACCGAAACTGAGCGGCTCACCGCACCACCTATATGAAAGGTTCTCATCGTCAGCTGTGTGCCGGGCTCACCTATCGATTGGGCGGCGATAATACCAACCGCTTCTCCCTTACACACCAGATAACCTCTAGCCAAATCACGACCGTAGCACATTGCACAAATACCCTTTTGCGCCTCGCAGGTAATAGGTGAACGCACTTTAATTTGATCTACGCCTTCGCGGTTCAATAATGCTGTTTCTTCCTCACCCAGCATAGTCGCTTTTGCGAGTATCGTTTTGCCACCTATCTTTACATCTTCAGCAAGCACCCTACCCAAGACGCGGTCGGCTAGTTTCTCGACCACTTCGCCACCTTCTATATTCGCTTTGATATAGATACCTTGTTCGGTACCACAATCTTCTATAGAAATAACAACATCTTGAGATGCATCCACTAGTCGGCGCGTCAAATAGCCTGAGTTCGCGGTCTTCAGTGCCGTGTCGGCAAGCCCTTTGCGTGCACCGTGGGTAGAAATAAAGTATTGCAAAAGGTTCAAACCTTCACGGAAATTGGCGGTAATCGGGGTCTCAATAATAGAACCATCCGGCTTTGCCATCAGCCCACGCATGCCGGCGAGTTGTCTAATCTGCGCGGCGGAACCACGAGCACCTGAATCAGCCATCATAAAGATAGAATTAAAAGACGGTTGAGATACTTCTTTACCATCACGGTCTTTGATTTTCTCAGAACTCAACTCGGTCATCATGTGAGATGCAATTTTATCGTTGGCGTTAGACCAAATATCAACCGTCTTATTATATTTCTCTCCACTGGTAACCAATCCATCGGCGTATTGATGCTCTATCGCCTTGACTTCCTCTTCAGCTTCAGCCAAAACAAACTGCTTATCTTGCGGAATAACCATATCGTCTACGCCGAAAGAAATACCCGCCATCGTCGCATAGTGAAAGCCGGTATACATCAGCTGATCGGCAAAAACAACTGTTTCTTTAAGTCCCGCCTCACGATAGCTCACAGAGATAAGTTCCAGGATGCCCCGTTTATCCAATACTCTATCAATTAACTTGAAAGGCAACCCTGCAGGCAGTATGCCGGATAATATCGCTCGACCGGCGGTAGTCTCGACCAACTTAAGCTGATCAGTATTGGGCTGCTTAAGGCGCACTTTGATACGCGCGTGCAAACTAACTTGTTTATTGTCATAAGCTCTTTGCAGTTCATCCAAATCAGCATATAGACTACCTTCACCAAGCGCATTGATACTCTGACGAGTCATATAATATAAACCTAAGACGATGTCTTGGTTAGGAACAATAATCGGTGCCCCGCTTGCCGGAGAAAATATATTGTTGCTAGACATCATCAAACAACGTGCTTCGGCCTGCGCCTCCAAAGACAAAGGCACATGCACAGCCATCTGATCACCATCAAAATCGGCGTTGAATGCAGTACAAACCAGAGGATGCAACTGTATTGCTTTACCCTCTATCAAGATCGGTTCAAAAGCCTGTATCCCCAGACGATGCAATGTCGGTGCACGATTGAGAAGGATCGGATATTCTCTGATAATCTCATCTAATACATCCCATACTTCGGGGCCTTGTTGCTCAAACAACTTTTTAGCATTCTTAATTGTTGCAACAAGTCCTCTCAGATAGAGCTTGCTGTAGATAAAAGGTTTAAATAACTGTAGCGCCATGTGCTTTGGAATACCGCATTGATGGAGCTTCAGCGATGGACCTACAACGATGACCGAACGCCCAGAGTAATCTACTCGCTTGCCAAGTAAGTTCTGACGAAATCGCCCTTGCTTACCTTTAATCATATCAGCCAGAGACTTTAATTGTCGTTTGTTGTTGGCAACTGCGACTCGACCGCTACGGCCATTATCCAGCAAAGCGTCAACCGCTTCTTGTAGCATGCGCTTTTCGTTGCGCACAATAATACTGGGTGCGTTAATTTCAAGCAAGCGGCGTAACCGATTATTACGATTAATCACTCGGCGATACAAATCGTTCAAATCGGAACTGGTGAAGCGACCGTCTTTGAGCTGCACCAATGGGCGTAAATCAGGCGGCAATATGGGCAACACCGTCAAAACCATCCACTCAGGTTTGTTGCCTGAGTCTATAAACGCTTTTATCAGCTTAATACGCTTATTTAAGCGTTTGATTTTAGCTTCCGACTTAGTCTTGGTGATATCCTCGCTCAACTCGATGAGGCTCTTCTCCAGATCAATATTCTGCAGTAGCTTCATAATTGCTTCTGCACCCATGCCTACTTCAAACTGTTCACCGTGCGCCTCGATCATATCGAAGTATTCCTCGTCGTTTAATATCTGCTTAACTTTTAGATCTGTCATGCCGGGGTCCAGCACCACATAGCTCTCAAAATAGAGTACTCGTTCTATCTCGCTAGCTGGCATGTCAAGCAGCAAACCTATACGCGAAGGTAATGACTTCAGAAACCATATATGCACGACCGGACTAGCAAGCTCTATATGTCCCATGCGTTCACGGCGCACCCGCGAGACGGTCACCTCAACACCACATTTCTCGCACACCGCACCGCGATGTTTAAGCCGTTTGTACTTACCGCACAGGCATTCGAAATCCTTAGGTGGTCCGAAAATCTTAGCACAGAACAAACCATCGCGCTCAGGCTTCAAAGTGCGGTAGTTAATGGTCTCTGGCTTTTTCACTTCACCGAAAGACCACGAGCGTACATCATCGGGAGACGCTAGACTAATTCTCAAAGAACTAAATTTATTCTCGTCGTGTTGAGATTTTTTAAGTATATCAAATAATCCTCTCATGCTTTTATATTCCTTGTCGTTATTAGGAGTCTTTAAATTCCAGTTCCATATTAATGCCTAGCGATCGTATTTCTTTAACTAGGACATTAAAAGATTCCGGAATATTCGGTTCGACATTGCAGTCGTTGTTAACTATGCTTTTGTAAACTTTGTTGCGTCCACGTACATCGTCTGATTTTACGGTCAGCATTTCTTGCAAAATATGTGAGGCACCGTATGCTTCAAGTGCCCACACCTCCATCTCACCAAAACGTTGCCCGCCGCTTTGTGCTTTGCCTCCTAAAGGATGTTGGGTGATCATACTATAGGGACCGGTTGCACGAGCGTGCATCTTATCGTCAACCATGTGATTCAATTTCATGATATACATATAGCCGACCGTAATTGGTCTGTTGAATAAATCGCCAGTGCGTCCGTCTCTGAGTATCGCTTGCCCAGATTGCGGCAACTCGGCTAAAGACAGCATGCCTTTTATCTCTTTTTCTTTAACACCGTCGAAGACCGGCGTTGCTACTGGTATACCGCTACTCAAATTATCAGCTAAACTCATTATCTCGGCATCTTTTAATTGATGCAGATGTTCTTTATGGATGGTTTCGCCCTCGTTATAATCGTAGATGTTCTGTAGAAAATCACGTATTGTTGATGCTTTGTCGCCACGCCCTAACATTTCGCCGATCTTCCAGCCTAAGGCTTTAGCAGCCCAACCCAAATGCGTCTCCAAGACTTGCCCTACATTCATCCGCGAAGGCACCCCCAGTGGGTTTAAAACAATATCTACTGGCGTGCCATCTTCTAAATAAGGCATATCCTCAGCCGGAACTATCGCTGAGACTACCCCTTTGTTACCGTGTCGCCCAGCCAGTTTATCACCTGGCTGTATGCGCCGTTTAACTGCTATATAAACCTTGACCATCTTCCTAACATCAGGTTGCATAGAATCACCGGCACGCAATCTCTCCTGCTTATCCTTAAAGTGTTTATCCAAACGTGTTCGTTGCTCCTTCAAACTTCTAGCCAGTTTCTCCATTTGCTTACTGACCTCATCATTTTGCAGGCGTACGCTAAACCATTTATCACGCCCTAGATGATCCAAATACGACTGTGTCACCTTCATGCCCTCTGCTAATGCATTGGGACCTCCGACCGCCACCTTATTTAAGATTAAATTCCGTACTCTATTGAAAATATCATTCTCGTAGATGCGCAATTTGTCGTTATAGTCCTTACGAGCATTCTCTATCTCGAGCTTTTGTATCGCCTTTGCTCGGTCATCTAGTTCGATATCCTCGCGGGTGAAAATTTTGACATCAATGACGGTGCCTTCGATACCTGCGGGCACGCGCAAGGAATTATTTTTTACATCTGATGCTTTCTCGTCAAAGATGGCTTGCAACAACTTCTCTTCTGGCGTTAGGGTACCCTCGCTCTTTGGGGTTACCTTGCCAACCAGAATATCACCAGATTTAACTTCGGCGCCTATATAAACAATGCCTGAGTCATCAAGCTTGGATAACAAACCTTCGCTAACATTGGGGATATCGGCGGTAATTTCTTCCTCACCTAGTTTGGTCGAGCGCGCTTCACATTTCAGTTCTTCTATATGTATTGAAGTAAAGCTATCCTCCTCCACCACTCTATCAGAGATGAGTATCGAGTCTTCATAGTTGTAGCCGTTCCACGGCATAAAAGCAACCAGCATATTCTTGCCGAGTGCTAATTCTCCCATATCAGTTGCTGAACCATCGGCTAAAATATCTCCTTTCTCTACAGCATCGCCGGCTTTGACCAAAGGTCTTTGACTAACACAGGTGTTATAGTTTGAGCGCATATATTTGGTTAGTTCGTATATATCAACACCAGCATCGTCAGCCAACACTTCTTTATCGTCAACTCTCACGACTATGCGTGCTGCATCCACTGTGTCTACGATGCCGCCACGCAAGGCTACCAGTAATGCTCCCGAGTCGGTCGCCACAGTCGCTTCCAGACCAGTTCCTACCAACGGCTTTTCACTACGCAACAAAGGCACTGCTTGGCGTTGCATGTTAGAACCCATCAACGCACGATTGGCATCGTCGTGCTCCAAAAACGGAATCAAGGCAGCTGCAGCCGATGCAATTTGCTTGGGTGAGACATCTATTAATTCAACTTTATCCGGCGGGAACAAACTAAACTCGTTATTCTTGCGGCACGAAACAAACTCTCCCACCAGTTTATTTTTATCGTCTATTTCAGCATTTGCTTGGGCGATTACATAATTGCCCTCCTCTATCGCCGATAAATATCGCACTTTGCCAGTCACCACTGAGTTCTTGACTTCCAAATAGCAAGTTTCAATAAAACCGTAGTGGTTCGGGTGGGCATAAACTGCAAGTGAGTTAATCAAACCAATATTAGCTCCCTCAGGCGTCTCAATAGGACACAGACGACCGTAGTGTGTCGGATGCACATCGCGAACTTCAAAGCCAGCGTGTTCGCGAGCTAAACCACCAGGACCCAAAGCTGAAATTCGGCGCTTATGGGTAACTTCGGACAACGGATTATTTTGCTCCATAAATTGTGATAGCTGACTGGAACCAAAAAACTCTTTAATTGCAGCAGATATAGGTTTTGAATTAACCAAATCTTTAGAGGTCAACTTATCGGTTTCGGCGGTCGCCAGACGTTCCTTGACAACATGTTCAACACGCACCAACCCAATGCGCAAAGCATTGCCTACCATTTCACCTACGCACCGAACTCGGCGATTACCCAAGTGATCAATATCGTCTACTGAACCCTCGCCGTTATGTATTTTTATCAGCATGCTAATGACATCAATAATATCTTTCTTATCCAAGACACGCGAACCAGTCATCGTTTCTCGTCCTAATCGACTATTAAATTTCATTCTGCCAACTTCCGATAAATCATAACGATCTGGATTGCTGAACAAATCCAGAAATCGGGTCCTAGCGTGCTCTTCCGGTGGTTGCTTCTCACCCGGATGCATCCGACAATAAATCTCAAAATAAGAAGCCAGCTGGGTCCGTTGACAACTATCGATATTCAAAGTATCGGATATATAAGACCCTCGGTTAATATCATTTACATAGATTACCTGAAAACTATCCAGCCCTGATTCTTCAAATTTCTTTAACCAGCCCTCGGTTATCTCTTCATTGGCTCTAGCCAGTAGTTCTCCAGTGTCAGGATGAATGATATCTTTTGCGTGCGTCTTGCCATGCAAATATTCGGGTGGCACAACAAACCTTTTGAGGCGTGATTTTTCAAGTGCTCTAATATGTGCGGCATTAATACGGCGATTGGCTTCGACGATCACTCGCGACGGCGTCTCTATAGCAAAATCCAAAATCTGACCGCGTAGCCGCTCGGCAACCAAGTCCATGCTATAAACACCTTTGTCATATTTAACAGTATCCAACTCGAAAAAGGTATTCAACATTTCTTCATCGCTCATACCCAAAGCTCTTAGAAAAATTGTGACGGGTATTTTGCAGCGTCTGTCAATGCGCACATACATGCAATCTTTAGAGTCAAATTCAAAATCCAACCACGAACCGCGATACGGAATAATGCGTCCAGCGTAAGTTACTTTTACATTTTGTGTCTTCCTTTTTTCCTGCTCGAAGAAAACACCTGGTGAGCGATGCAACTGCGACACCACCACGCGCTCAGTGCCATTGATAACAAAAGTTCCAGTATCGGTCATCAAAGGTAACTCGCCCATATAGACTTCTTGCTCTTTAACCTCTTTCGGCTCATCAGTGATAACCCGAGTGCCTTTCTTGGCATAAAACACCAAACGCATCGTGACATGCATAGCCGATTCATAACTGTGCCCTCTCATCCGACATTCTCTAACATCGAAACGAGGTGGCGCTAAACGATAACTGACAAATTCAATCATCGCAGTTTTAGAATGGCTTACGATAGGAAAGATAGACTTAAATATAGCTTGCAAACCCATATTCTTTCTATCCTCGGCAGCTATATCATTTTGCAAAAAATCACTGTACGAAGATATCTGCATCTGCAACATATATGGAATACTGTGCTGTTCAACAAATTTTCCAAAATGTTTGCGTATCCGTTTTTTTGCCATATAGCTATAAGACATAATTGACCCTCCTGTTATGAAGTACTATAATTGCCGCCGTTCGTACCAAAGTGGACGAACCAGGTAGTGTGAAATGAATGACCGACTTATTTAAGTTCAACAGAAGCCCCGGCCTCTTCGAGTTGCTTCTTTATCCCTTCCGCTTCGTCGGTTGCCACACCTTCCTTGACCGTAGCCGGTGCACCTTCAACCATATCTTTAGCTTCCTTCAGACCTAGACTGGTAACTGCTCTCACCGCCTTGATTACTGCCACCTTATTGTCACCGAAACTATTCAATACGACATCAAAGGAAGTTTTAGCTTCCTCAGCAGCGCCATCACCAGCGGCTGCCACCGGTGCCGCCGCAACCGCAGCCGCCGATACGCCGAATTTCTCTTCCATTGCTGAAACTAAATCAACAACATCCATAACCGACATATTAGAAATTGCATCTAATATTTCTTCTTTTGAAACAGCCATTACTTACTCCTTATGTCTATAAATAAAATGTGAAAAAATCTTTAACTCTTGTCCTTGTCGCTACGCACCGCATCGACAACCTGCACCGCTTGCACCACTGGTGCTTTAATCGTCCTCACTAACTTCTCCAGCGGAGCTTTCATAACCGCCATCATCAAGCTCACCGCCTGCTCGTAAGTCGGCAATTCGGCGAGTTGCTTAATTTTAGAAATATCGTGCAGTTCACCATCCAGTGAAATCAGCTTAACCTCAATCGCCTCAATTTCTTTAGCAAGATCATTAACAATGCGCGCAGCCGCCGCTACATCTGTCAATGAAAAAGCAAACATGATAGGACCCGACAGATGCTCACTCAAGCAGGCAAAAGGCGTATCCTCTAATGCCCGCCGCGCTAGACTATTTTTAACAACCCGAATACAAACATCTTGCTGACGCCCTTGCTTGCGCAACTCAGTCATCTGATTCGCAGTGATGCCATGATAATCTACTGCGACCACTGATTTGGCTTGTGCAGCAACCGCCGCAACTTCCTCAGTAATCCGTTGTTTGTCTTCAATTTTTAACGCCATGTCTATGCCTTCAAACTGATAAACTACTGGGGTCTACTGTCAAACCCGGCCCCATCGTTGACGATACACTTATTTTCTTTAGGTACAGACCTTTAGCCGAACTCGGCTTGGCCTTAATGACATCACTCAATAATGTGTTGAAATTATCAGCCAGTTGTTGAGATGTGAAAGTAAGTTTACCAATGCTACAATGCAGTATACCGGCTTTATCAGCCCGATATTTCGCTTGTCCAGCTTTTATATTGCGCACCGCTTCAGCGACATCCGCACTCACCGTACCATCTTTAGGATTCGGCATTAAGCCGCGCGGACCAAGAATCTGTCCTATGCTACCGACCTTTGGCATTACATCAGGAGATGCTACCACCGCATCGTAATCAAAATCTCCTTGCTTGGCTTTGTCTATCAAATCATCTAACCCGACCGCATCGGCACCGACTGCTTCGGCTTTTGCGATCTGCTCACCTTGGGTGAAAACTGCAACTTTTATTTGCTTGCCTAACCCGTGCGGCAATGTGGTTACGCCGCGCACCAACTGATCACTTTTACGCGCATCAATGCCCAATCTGATACTCACTTCTACCGACTCGTCAAACTTAACAGTCGAACATTTCTTTAACAATTCAAATGCATCAGCCAATGGGTATAGTGTCTGCGCACTGCATTGCTCAGTTATCATTTTTTTTCTCTTTGATAATCTCGCCATGTTTATATACCCTCAACGGTGATGCCCATGCTGCGAGCGGTGCCAGCGATAGTTCTCACTGCCGCATCCATTTCCGCGGCGGTTAAATCGGCTTGTTTAGTTTTCACTATATCTTCTAGTTGGGCGCGAGTGACGCTCGCCACTTTTTCCATATTCGGCGTACCACTGCCTTTATCTATACCGGCCGCTTTTTTTAATAGCGCCGCAGCTGGCGGCGACTTGATAATAAAAGTAAAGGTACGATCTTCAAATACTGTTATCACTACCGGAACCGGCATACCTTTCTCAAAATTTTCACTGCGACTATTAAATTCCTTACAAAAATCTTGTATAGGCAATCCGTGCTGACCCAAAGCCGGACCTACCGGCGGACTCGGATTAGCTGACCCAGCTGGGATCTGTAACTTCACATAAGTTTTTATTTTCGCTGCCACTATTGACCTCTAAGTTTTTTCAACCTGACTAAATGTAATTTCCACCGGCGTCGAGCGACCGAAAATCTGTACGCTCACCAATAACCGATTTTTTTCATAATCAACTTCTTCGACAATGCCGTTGAAATCGTTAAAAGGACCGCTCGTCACACGCACCACTTCGCCGACTTCATACAACACCTTGGGTCTGGGCTTACTCGCATCTTCTCGTATACGGCTGACAATGTTTTCAATTTCCTTATCCGGCACTGGGGTCGGGTTTTGCGGTGAACTGCCGATAAAGCCAACCACTTTTGGGACACTATTTACCAAGTGCCAAGTTTTTTCATCCATGACCATTTCCACTAATATATAACCAGGAAAAAACCTACGCTCTACTTGATGTTTTTTCCCACCGCGCATTTCAACGACAGTTTCTTTAGGAATCATAATTTCACCGAAACAACTCTCCAGATTTCCTCGCTGTACTCTCTCTCTCAGGGAATTCATCACCGTATTTTCATAACCCGAATATGTTTGCACTGCATACCATTCCATATTAATCACTTAATAATAATTTGCATAAACCAAGCTAAAAACAAATCAAGAGCCCATAGAAAAAGAGCCACTATCAAAACCGCGACGAAGATCAACAGTGTAGTGTGCACGGTCTCAGCTTTCGTAGGCCATACGGTTTTCTGCAATTCAACTTGGGCACCTTGCAAAAAGACCGCGGTGTTTTTACCTGATTTGGTTAAAAAGAATAATGTGATAGCAATGATAACCATCGTCAAAATCGCAATCACCCGATACAACAATATCTGGTCAGACATATAATAAAATAGAAATATCCCCACCAGTAAAGACAGGAATACGCTTGCCATCTTAAGACGATCTAGTAGTGAATTATGCACATCCGCCATCCGACTTATCCTTCAACCACATTCCCAAACCGTGGCAGGCCAGGAGGGACTCGAACCCCCAACCTGCGGTTTTGGAGACCGCTGCTCTACCAATTGAGCTACTGGCCTATCATTAACCATCACACTACCCACTGAAGAAAGCTACTGCTATTCTATAATCTTGGACACAACGCCGGCACCGACAGTTCGTCCACCTTCTCTAATCGCAAAACGTAAACCTTCTTCCATCGCTATAGGACCTATCAAGCTCACCACCATCTTCACATTGTCTCCCGGCATCACCATCTCAACATTCGCTTCCAACTCCACCGCTCCGGTCACATCTGTCGTCCTAAAATAAAACTGCGGCCTATAGCCTTTGAAAAATGGCGTGTGGCGACCTCCTTCCTCTTTAGACAATATATACACCTCTGCCTCAAACTTCTTATGGGGGGTGATCGAACCCGGCTTGCACAACACCTGACCTCGTTCTACTTCCTCTCGCTTCGTTCCACGCAACAAAACA
>JACONC010000021.1 GCA_014323925.1 Chromatiales bacterium
GCGTAGAGAATCACCGTTGTTCAAGTAATCAATAATGATATTGTTACCAGCTGCTAACGTTTGAGTACCTGAAAGAGTAATCTCAAATCGTCCACGGCTATCTACTGTAGTACGAGTAGCTGTAACCTCAAGAGGCTCACGGATATCGTAGAAACCAATATCTAAAGCATCAAAGTTATTAGTACCATCGTAGTTAGTGATAGCTGCTGCACCACCTTCAAGATAAAGCGAGAGCGCTTCAATGGGGTTTGGAACCTCACTCGCAGCAAAGTTAGTTAATGTCCATTCGCCATTAATAAACTGCCAGCTTGCGCGACCCATATTAACTGTCGTTAGAGCACTAGGTAAAGGCCTATTGTCTGTAGTGACAGTGCCTGCACTCGCATCATAGAACCGTGTGACTACTTGCTGCGCATCCAAGATACCTGTATCAATCTCATCTGCGTCGATCTCAATACGGGTATTAGCACTAACATCAATAGCGTCACCTACAGCTGCCTCTGATGGAACACGATCTGTTTGACCACCATCAGCAGTACTACGAGCACTCTGAATAAACGGAGTAGTAGCAGAACCGGGAGGTACTAATCTCCACTCAGCTTCACCCTCATCAGTCCTAAGGAATTCTAAAAGCCTACCAGAGTTATCTGTTAAGTCTTCATCCGTAGTACCTGCTAAGTTTGCAGGTCCTACAACAGGCCATCCGATAAGAGCGTCAGTTAACCCAGTGCTTATCCGTGTATAGATATCAGATAAGTCAGCGCCCGGATTAGGGAATGAGATACCTGCTTGCTGGACAGAGAACTCAATAAACGCAGAACCATCATCTGTTGTTATTCGGCGATTGTTGATGTTATTAAAAGCATCATTACCAAAAAGACGAATAGTAGAACCAGTAATTTCATTATGCACTGAACCTGCTACGTTATCAATATAATCTGTTGATATCTGTGCAAGGACTCCAGCAACATCTTCTATTCCCCCATTAACAATATCAAATGTAAATGTATCTGCTACGTCAACTGTGAATGGAATATCTGTTGTTTGAATCTGATTAATAGTAATATCAAATGCAGTTACAAAATCAGCTGTTGTATCCGGACCAGTAATAACACCACCGGGATCTGTGATAGTTAATGTAGAATTTAGGTCCACTCCTAGAGGAGATGAAAAGATAAGATGATCTGTAATTGTTTCAGGGAATATTGAAAGGTTATCAATATCGGCTGCTTCAATTTGATCATTGATAAACTGATAAACCTCTTGGATACTACCGGGATTATCGATATTATCACCACCCGCACCATGGAAGGAAGGGAAGGTCATCGTAACAGGAGTTTCTACACCAAGAATATCAAAGGTGAAGTTTAATACTGTAGGATCACCAACAGCAACTACAGGGTCTCCGATGACTTCATTACTAAACCCGAAGCCCATTGAGTTGGTACCGGGTACAGAGACATCAATATCAAAAGTTAAGTTGTTAGCTTCTGCTGCACTTAAAGCATCTGGTGAGGCGACCCGTAGGGAGTCAGTCCCAACATCTACAACAGTCCACCGAACTGCTGGTGCATTAATAACTGTATCTGTTCCTGCTACAGTAGCAGTCCCGTTAAAGTATGCTTGAATAGCTTGTCTTACACGATCTCTTGTAGAGTTAGCTGCATTAGTAGCTTCAAGTGAAACAATATTATTCCGCCGCTGGCCTGTTGCATCTGTGTAGTCTATCCTTATTACGGTACCAAGAGAACCCTGTTCACCTTGTACAACATTTACGTTTGCATTGAAGTCTGATCCAAATGCGGCAGCATTAACTGTATCAGGTATAGTCTCTTGAGAACCCCCAATAACAACGTTACCAAATGCAATTGATGTTAACGTGATATCATAGTTCCCGTTAACTAATACAGCATCACTTACTATTAATCCCGGAATATTCATCCCTTGTAAAGCTGTTGCAATAGCTGGGGCAAATACAGATGCATCATCTGCAGGAGTTGTAGCATTACCCGGGTTTGTATCTACGACATAGTCGTTACCACCGAAGGTAATAGTCAGCCGGTTAGTAAACCCAATACCAGCAGGTGTATTAGTGAAGTCAGTTTCATCGGTAGTGAAGTTATCTCCCCCACCTGTACTGATAGTGTCAAAACGAACTCGTTGAGTGTTACCACCTGCAATCCATTCCATCTCAAATTGAATACGCCATGGGTCGGCATCAGTACTAAGTGTACGTGTGCCCGTTAATGGGATATCGTCTAAGTCTATAATCTGAATACGGAAACCGGGATCGCCATCAGCATTATCTGGGATATCAATAACTTCCCAGTTATCAGTCCCTAATACAGCGTTTAGCGACTGGTGTAATGTAGTTCCATCTGCTCTAGTAATACTTTGGTTAGGCGCAGTATCTGCAACACCATTAATAGCATTACGACAAATGTTACGTAACGCTTCGGGTGTACGTAGATCTGTTTGGGGATCAGCAGCTGGAATGTTTGCTTGGTTACGAGATGCTGATCCGAATTGAGCAGCAAACGTAAACGCTTCAGTTTCTCCGTTAGCATAATTAAATGTTAAGTCAAACCTAGACAAACGACATACAAGTGTATAGAAATTATCTGCAGTAAGGTCTGTAACGGGTCTGGTGAAGAAGATATTAAATCCCGAGTTAAACTGTCGTTCAACACCAAGGTTTGTATTCTCATTAATCCTAATTACAGCAGTTTCTTGTGTATTGTCTACATTAGAGGATGCACCATCTACTTCAAAAGTATTAGTATAAGGAACAGCATCTGTAGTAGCTTCACCAGATAGTACTAAGTCATCGAACTCTAACCTGTATGATCCACGTGTAGAAGTTGGTACTCGTGATGGAGACCATGTGTCTGTATCAGAGTCAAATACTAGAGAGGATCCTGAGGGAGCACTTAGATCACCCTCAACGTTACGTAACTGTTCCACGCCAAGACCTGTTGAGACACGCTCAATAACTCGGTCATTAGCTAGAGATGCGAAAGTATCCGTTTGGTCATCTTGAGTAAAGTCCTGAATAGCACGATACAAGTTAGTATCTACAAGATTCAAAATGAAGTCACCGATCTGATAATCTTCACCATCTACCAATGTACGAATTACGTCTGCATCACCACCAGTAGTGCCCTCACCAATCTCTCGCCATGTGGCATTTGTCTCTCCGGGGATAGGAGGAGCTACACCAGTAGATGTATCTCCGACTGCGAGGATATTGTAATATACCCGACCACCCTGAGAGATCACGTCTCCTCGTTGGTATGTCTCCGTTGCTGAGTACTCAGGAGTATTGTATATGAAGTCTACAAAGCGCGCATTAATAGGCGCTGTAAAGTTAATTGCCATTAATCAATCCTCACTGCCACGTTAACATCGGGGTTAACCCCGGCACCACCAATACGAAGTTGGAATACCCTATATGGAAGACCATTATTAGCACTATCATTAATAGTTCTAATATCTGTATTTGTAATCACATCTGAGAAGAAACCACCAGTACCTACCTGTAAAGTCGTAGGACTTAAAGAATCCGGCAGTGCAATTAGAATACGACCACCACCTGCAAGTTCTGCTGGGGTGAAGCTGAATACGTGAGGTAGCTCAGTAATATTCTGTTCCATCTCGTTAAGTGCTAAGATATCCGCTACTTGAACAGTATCTGTAGCATCGTAATCTGCTGTGTCTACTACCCAGTAAGATAACGCTTGAGGCGTCCTCACTGTAAATTGAGCTGTACGTTCACGTGCTGCTGTAGATAAAGTCGCATGAGATCCCTCGAGATCCGCTGAGACTGTATAATTACCAGCAACTGTTGGAACGTTAGTAAATGTAAATGTCTGAGTTGTAGCTGCTGCATTCAATACACCAGTTACTGTAGCACCATTGAATACCCCAGAGACAGCTGTGAATGTCCAGCCATCATCAATAGAAGCTTGAGTCAAAGAGACTGTAGCTGTTAATGTAGTTGGTACTGTGTCTCCAATGGTGTACCCATTGCTGCTCAGTGTCATCACCCCAGGTTGGAAACCCGGATGCTGCACTGGACGGTTATCGTCAATCAGACCTTCAATGTAATCCTCTAGGATACCACTCTCTAAGTATTGCTCTAGAGTATCTCCAAGTTGATAGAGGTTCACACCTTCATAAAATGTATCGTTTGTTGCTGCTGCATCAGCGTCAGCATCGGCTGCATAACCCAGACCGGGTAATGCTAGTCCACCGATACGACCTGCTAGTGGCAGTTGGTCTTGGATACCAGCAGCATTCTGTAAGATAAAGATTGTATCTGCACCACGTATCTGATCATCCCTCAAGCCAGCACGTAGATGTACTGCATAGGTTCCTACAGGAGGTGGAGTAGACGTAGTAACGAACATACCCTGCGAACGGTCCCAACGTAGGTCAACCCCACGGATAATCCCATTCACTGCACGCCATAACCGATCACCACCTACAGCGTACTCATAATGCTGGAAGTTACTAGCTGCATCTCCCGGTGGGACGTTGTTATATGGCATACCATCAATAGTAACTACAGTACGAGTCAGAGGGGTATATCCCTGCCATTCACCGAGTTCCAGTACCTGACTACGAGCTGCATCAATAACATCAGCTAACGTTGCGAGATCGTCTGAATCAGTAGTGGCATCAGGAATTGTACGGCCTTTAGCAAATACAAGAGATTCTAAACTTGTTTCCCGTAGGTATAGCTCATCCTCATCAATAGAGAGATGATCTTGGAATTCATTAAGCTGAGCTGATAAAGCTGCCATACCTGTTCCACCACCCATAAGGAAGGGGACATCAATAAGATCTGACGTGCCATCATCATAGTTAATAGTAAGACGCGTCAACTCTTGCGCAGTAATAACCTGATCAGTTACGTTCTGAATACTACGGCCACGTGGTCCAGTAGCTCCATCTGTGCCGGGAATACCTTGTACCCCTTGTACACCAGCAGGAACAGTGAAGTCCTGAGTAGTACCATCAGTGAAGTTAATAGTAGCAGTATAGCTAGTACCGAGAGTTGTAGTAGCAGGTACAGTAACAGAAGCAATCCCATTACCTGTAGCACCATCCATACCCGGATCACCTTGTGCTCCACGGTCTCCATCATTACCACGCTGCCCCATAGGACCAGCAGGTAAGTTGATATCAGATGTGGTACCGTCAGTAAAGGTTACTGTAGCTGTACTTGACATTCCAACAGGAGGGTTAAGTGGAGCTGTTACACTCTGGATGCCTCGACCAGCCATACCGGGAGGTCCATCAGGACCCGGACCACCGTCCATCCCGGGAGGACCAGTAAGATCAGAAGTAGTTACAGAACCAGTAGCACCATATGAGATAGTCAGTGTACCATCTCCATTATCTACTACGTTAGTAATGCCGGGACCTTGTGGGCCAACAGGACCCTCAACCCCTCGTGCTCCGGGTTGTCCACGGTTTACACGGAAGGTTTGAGTAGTACCATCAGTAAGGGTAACTGTTACGATAGTATTATTGTTAGCATCATCTACGCCAACTACACTCATCACACCTACACCATCATTACCAGTTCCTCCGGTTGTCCCCGGGGGTACATCGAAGGTCTGAGTGGTACCGTCTGTTAATGTAACAGTAACTGTAGTATTAGTTCCTACAACAGGAGCTGAACCAACCACAGACATGACACTTACGCCTTGGTCTCCTTGCTCACCACGTTGGACTATATATGTGTCAGATGTATTGTCGCTATACGATACTGTGACAAGAGTATTACCATCTGTCTGCACTACACCAGCGATATCATCGATACCACGACCGTCATTACCGGGTAAACCCATCGGTCCTTGTGGACCTTCAGAGCCTTGAGCACCGGTAGTAATTGTGAAAGTCTGTGTAGTACCATCAGTATACGTAATAGTAAGCGTAGTATTCTGACCCGGCATAGGGCTTTCAGGGTTAGCTGTGATACTTCTAATACCACGACCCGCAGGTCCAGTAGGACCTACAGCTCCACCACCTGTGGGTGTCGTAAAGGCACTGGCGAACTCACCGCCTAGGGATGAATCGTTGGTAGTGGTTAAGCCTTGCGCTTGCTCTTCAGTTGAGACTGGAGCATCGCCACCACCGAATGCACCACCTAATGAGTTAGTTGCCATATGCTACCTCCTTAAATTCTACCAAACCCGTTGTAATGGACTTGGACGTTACCACCAGATGCCTTACGAGTCTTCTCTTCCATGTTCAGTTCTTCGATTGATTCACGGAACCTGACCATATATTTCTGAGCTTGGTCATCTTCTTGTAGATAATCAAAGCTTCGGAAGAGTGCGCCATACAGAAGCACACGCTCGTTCTGATCTTTCAGCCAGTTAGCTGACTCAGTGGTTGATCGGACATACTGTCGGGGATCATGTTGATCTCCATCTGTAGTTAATACCTCAGTATATGTCCTTTGCTCTAGTCGTGACAACATCGCATAGTCTTCTTGCTCAACCAGCTCATATCCAGCGGGAGCAGTAGTATATGCGTCGTCTACTCGACTAATAGATGTAGGTACTGATAGGCGAGCATCAAGTGCTGGTAACCGACGGTAATAGTGTAACTCAAATACCATACCGGTGTTTAAGAAACCACCGAGTAGTAAGTTGTTACCATGCCGTGTCCAGAAACTCTCTGAGACCTTATCAGCGTAGAAATCGTAGAATGTACGGATATCTGTCTTCTCATTAAAGACGATATCAGACCTAAAGCTTACAGTATCAAATACTGGTAAGTAGTTAGGGTTAGCTGTAGTTCCTACGTTCTCTACTCGAATTCTGTCCTGCTCATCTCGCATGACTGAGCCACGCGCTCTGAGATGGATAAATGATACAGCATCACCCGGTACAGGGATCTCTACTGTATTATATTGAAGATTACTTGTAGGCTGAGCGATCTCACCTACAGCAATATTGCTAGCTGTTACTACGGTATCTGTCCCATCGATAACGTATGTTTCAGCTGCACCAGTGTCATTTACAACGTAATACGTCGTATGCTCCAATGGTGGAATCATCAACCTCCGATACGCCTCATCAGCTGCATACCGGAGGGATGATTGGATGATCGTGTCCGGCAATGCAGAAGAATCCCGGTTAGACCAATCACGGACTAGATCCGTTAGTTCATCATATGTGATTGCCATACACCCTCCTAATAAGACATTAAGTGCGGATACTCTGTCTTAATAATTGTTAATACCTTACGAACCTTATCACGGTCGTTCATAAACGTTTGATCGTGAATATCAATACCATACTTATGTAGGATATCAATTGCTACAATATCAGGAATAGTACAAGCTTTCTTATACCCCATATCCCTCTTATATACAGCTTCACGGTCTAGTTTAGCTTGCTCAATGAATGGCTTCTCGTCTTGATAGACTTTCCATTCTTTTGTATTCTCGTCCAGTCCTCCTGTCATTCCTCCTTCAGAGCCAACGACATGTTGATCATGCTTACTCATTATTCACTAATCGCCACAAATCGACCTGACTTACCGATATAACCTAAGGTTGCATTGGTTAGAGTCACAGCGTTGGTAGTCGCACCACCACCGGTGTTAATGAACCGAGCGTTCTGAATAGAGTAACCACTTGGCAGAGTTGAATCGATCTGTTGCCAAGTGCAACGATCAGCAGGGAATAAATTAAATACTGCACCAGTAGCTGCAGGGATACCACGATCCGCCGCGTTCTGGGCTCGAATTACCATCATATCCTATACCTCCTAATAGAATAAAAAGAAAGGGGCCCGTAGGCCCCAATCAGCGATTAACGCAAGTTGTAAATAGCACCACAACCAATGGGGTTCTTAACTTCCAACGTGCACTCTTCGACCATCATGCCGATGGTTGAGTCACCACGCTGTCCGACATCTACTTCCTGCAGAGGACGTAGAGTAGCCAGTGAGAACCACTGAGGATCGTAGACCAAAGCAGTAGCGTCTGCAGTGTCATCGTTAGCAGTAGCACTAGTTGATAGACCCATGATGTAGTTCGGAACTACCATCAAGTCACCGAAGTCTGACATGTAGATATCTACTGACTGACGCAGCTTACCATCCATATCGATGTTACGACGAACACCAGAATCAGTAACCATCAAGTCAGAGAAGTCACGGCGTAGCTTTGGAGATACCATGATCTTAGTAGCCTTACCACCTTCCTCATAGATCTTCTGCATTACACTATCGATCTCAGACAAGCTTAGTGCACGACGAGCAGCTTCGTTAACCAGTACAGGAACAAAGCGACCAGTACCAGCTTGGCTAGCGTCCTGTGCGGGGGTATCATCAGTTGCGTCCGCATCCAAGTAGTTGGTAGCACGGTCGGTAACTGCAGTGTAAGTAGCAGTAGTAGATGACAAACCTTCACAGGTTGCTACGTCGTTGATCCACGCCTGATAGCCACCGAATGAACGAGCAGTAGATGTTGATGCAGCATCAGCTACCTGATAAGTGCCGATCAAGTCACGCTCAACGTCCCGGCGCAATTCAGTACCACGCTTCTTCAGCTGGTACGCATATTCGTCTGCAACACCTGCCTGATCAATAGCACGACGAGTACCAGAGACAGCGATAGTCTTACCGTTGATCTGGGTGTAGTTACCCAAACGAGCACGGTTAGGTCCAACTACGTTGAACTCAGGACCGGTTGCCTGAGCCATACCACCTCCAAGACCAGCAGTCGAGCCCGGGATTACGTAGTCAGTACCTTCTGAGATACGAGAGTTACCCGGAGCTTGCAGTTCGTCAGTCTGCCACTCGTGGAAGATAGCAGTAGCTTTTGTCTTGCCGATAGACGACATGAAGGGGGTTTCATCACGAGTAATCATCGAGATGAAGTTTGCTAGGTCCTCGCGCTGAGAAACCGTGTTGTTTGACAGACCTGATTGGATATCAGTACCTGCACGACCTGTGGTTACACCACGTCCTGAAATAACAGCCATTATAGCCTCCTAATTTAACTTCCTAAAGATTTAGCTGCATATTGACGGAGGAAAGCCATTTGATCTTCTTGCGAAGCATCTTCTTTGAAAGCACGTGCCTTGACCATCTTATCCGCATCTTGCTTTTTCTTAGCAGCGGTTTTGGCCTTCTTAGCAGGGACAGACTTCTTCGCAGGCACAGCCTTACGCTTAGCCTCTCCCTTCTTAACACCTTGCTTGAGAACGCGATAATCGTTAAGTACTTTGACAACAGCCGGATCGGTAATGTTATCAACGACAACCTCAGGTAAGCCTTCGCCTACCGCAAAGTCTCGGATCTCTTTAGCCACGGTTTCGTCAAACCCCGGCACAAACGATTCGATGTTGTCTTGGAAGTATTCAATTTGCTTCCTCCACGCTTCCTGCTGCACGGCTTCTTGCTGTTCTTTCAGCTTAGCCTGCAAACCTTCACGTTGCTTACGAGCATTCCAATACTTCTTCTGTACCTGTTCACGCTTATCTTTTAGTTCACCTACTTCATAGGTATCACCTTCTTCACGTGCCTTCTCAATCTTTGCTTCAATATCATGGTATTCTTTAGACAGGTTCTGTTCCTGTCCCATCAATACTGCAGCTGATGCTTGGCCCAGTTCATTAACTTGAGCAAGAGCTTGTTCACGCTCTTCCTCCAGGGCTTTCTTAGCATCGCCTAGTTCACGACCTTTCTTACTAAGTGAGGCATCCGTTTGATATCCCTTTAAGAGATCTTCGAATGAGACATCCATTTCCTCGCCATCAATCTTGACTCGTACTTTGGCTTCTAAATCTAGGTCATCAGCAGCGTAGACATCAGGTTCTTCGGTAGCGCCTTCCGGGGCATCTTCTCCTTCAGTTTCCTCTACTTCTTCCTCTAGTTCCTCTTCAGCAGCTTCCTCAGATTCTTCTTGGTCGTATTCTTCTTCATCTGATTCAGCTTCGTCGAGAACTTCGTCTTGTTCTTCAGGTAGCGGTTCTGGCGCACCACCAACCTCTTGCATAAGAGGGCTGTTGGCCATAACGGCATCTAACAAGGCTTGTTCTGACATTTCGCCACTTCCATCTCCGTGATCCATATCGGGTACAGTTTGATCTTCAGTTGACATAATTCCTCCTTACTTCGCAGCTGTTTTCTTGGGAGCAGCTTTAGGTTTCATAGCTGCCTCGTAACGATCCTTCATAGCATATAAGCTTTCAAGGTGCTGCGAATTTAGTTTTGCTTTACCAGAGCTGCGCATAGCGTCGAACTCTAGTAAATTAATCATTTGAGTTACGTTATGTAGTAACTCCTCATAGTTAATCTTGTGCATTTCCATTGTCCTCCAAATGCGGTACGTTCTTGCCGTACATTTCATATTGAGCTAACTTGCTCTTAACATCTCCCAAAGCTAAGACACAAGAGTAGATAAACTCTCGTGCCTTATGCTCATGGGGCTCAGTGCGTAGGAACTGAAGATAGTAATCTACCATCAGTTCCCCGTAAGCACCAGTGAAAAACTCTTCTCGCTGTCTACTAGCGAACTCAGCTTTCACCAATGCTTCTTTAGCCTGTAAATCTGGATGCATCCCTTTCAGCTTCTTCTCAGCTGGCCCACGGTACTTTTCCATTAGAAGTTTGCTGCTAAGTTCACAGCTGCACGAGTAGTAACTGAGATGCGATTATTAGACGCATTAACAGTATCTACAGGAAACGCAGTTCCATGCGCAGTACGAGCAGTCAGAGTTAAACCCTGAGCAGCGGTGTGGTTATTAACGAGTGTGATGTCCACAGTCTCACCACCTTCTAAATGTAGTACAGTGTTAGTGAAACGTTCGGGACGATGGGTCTCAGCAGTACTTGCTGCCTCCCGGAATGCTACAGCAGCAGCGCCAGCAGCAACTGCTCCAGATAGAGTGATCTCTACACCGACCTTAGTTTCGTTTGCGATAACAATATCTGTTGTGCCAGCAGCAGCTACCGTAGCATTTGTAGTAAGAGGCGCAGCAGTACCGTCAGTGCGCAAAGTTATGATTGCCATTATTGTGGCCCTCCTTGTTGATTAGATTGAGGCGGCTGCTGAGGAGCGGGCGCCTGTTGGGTTGTTTGTAAGAGCTGATTCGCCATCATCAGGATAGTCTGATAATCCGGACGGGGTGGTAGCTCAGCCCCTTCTTTAACCGACTTAATCTGGAGGTCGGCCCACTCCTGGAAGTGTTTATCGATAGACACAGCCAATTGCTTAGCGTTGTCATCGTTAACGTTCTTAGTCTGAGCAGCAGTATAAGCGACGTTAGCTTCTGCCAATGCAGCATCAGCCTGAGCCTTACGGTTCATTAGCTCTTGCTCCATCTGAGCACGCTGGCTCTGTTCTTGGCTAGCTTGCTGCGCACGCTGCTTGAACTCGTCTGTAGTGTAGTCTTCTAAGAAGTCGTTACTATCTAGACCCATAGACTCTAGCAACATAGTGGCTAGCATAGCCGGCGCATCAGGTTTAATAACCATACCCTGGCCTTGCTGGTTTAGAGCAGGTAAGATCTGACCACCTACTTGCTGTAACTTCTGGATCATGTTAGCATTTGAGTTCTCACCCAGGTCTACGAAGATCTCGCAGTCCATATCTTTGGGTAGAGTTTTAGGATCAATAGTAGAGTATACACCCTTGAAGTTGATCTTCATCTCGTTCATGCTAGAGCGCATCATCATATATACACCTGAGCACAGACGCTTAAGTCCAGTCTCAGCAAATCGACGGGCAATATGTTGAACCCGCTTCTGAGATGCAGACTGGATAGCCTGTAGCTTAGTCTCACTATTACCAGATACGTACAATGTATCATTCAGACCTTGTGCAGCCTTAGACATACCAGTCGCCTGTTCTTTAATAAGCTGCAAATGCTCTAGCAATGGTACCGTACCTGTGGAGATTGTCTCCGGAGGCAGAGGTGCAACCGCAGCTGCGGGGTTTCCGTTAGTAGGAATGATCTGCTTCGGCTTCATATTCTGCAATGCAGAGAAATCTACTACGTTCGGGTCCGCAAGCTTAGGACTATAGTTAGTGAGATACGTATTCTCTACGAATCCACGCAGGATAGCGGTAGATGCTAGGGTAGAACTACGGGTCATGTCCGCAACAGACAGACCATAGAACTCATATGGAATATCGATCGGCGATAATGACGCCAATGGGATCATATCAACGTAATCTTCCGACAATATGTGGGAACCAGCAATAATGAAGTGCTTAAGTTCCGCAATACCGTCGCCATCACGGTCCACACGGATCCAACATTCGGTAATTGTTACTTCTCGGTTGGCTTCAAGCGGATATAGGTCCTCTGATACGCTACCTTGCCAGTATTCCTGGCCAGTCACGAACTTACGAGCCGCAATATCCTCCGAATACCGCGCATTACCCAGCCATTCTTCCGTATGACCTAGCTCATCCCACTCTTCATCGCCTATTTCGGCCGCAACTTCCGGCCACCACTTACGAATATCGCTACGAGACATAGAAACCTGGATACCAACGAACGCAGCATCGTCAATCGACTGCGCATCACGGGAAATACGGAAGGATTCCGGGGGAATATTGGTAATCTTCACCCGACTTTTGTCGATATTCTCTTTAATCTTTACATTTACGTACGTGAGTTCCGCACCACCGAGGTCATCTAACTCATTCTCGTACTCTAAATCCCCAATAATTTCCATATTGTCGTTAGCGAGGATTTCATCTAGCCGTTGCTGGGAGATTTTCTCGTATTCCATCACATCAGCATCGTAATCTTCTACATATTCCCACCGGATTATAGAGTTCTTCCAGAGAAGAGCAGACTTAATCCAGGTTTGTAGGGTTTCCCAGCCGTTGTTCTGCTTAAAAAGACAATAATTAGTTAGCTTACTAGCCTGATGAGCTGCCATATGAGCAGCAGGAGTGTCATCGTAAGGGACAAATCTAGCTAACTTCTGATTATTGAGGAATAAATCTGCTATCAAAGCTGTATAAGCCTCTACTGTTTCAGTTGTTGAGGTGTCAACAATAGTAGAAACGCCCTGTGGAGCTAGGTGAAACTCCGGTACTCCAGCGAATTCGTACGTAGATCGTAGTCGTTCGCGAGTTAGATCAGACGAATTAAGCCAATCACCTACTGAATTCTGTACTCCAGACTCAATAAGGTTGATCAGTTGCTCATCTGTCACCTCTGTTTTGTAGGAATGACCACCTCCCGCGTTGGGATATTGGCCACTATAGTCTCTAGCCATTACTTCCTCCACATAATCTTACGGGATCCTTGGAGTTCGCTCGAAGAATACTGGCCCGGTTTCGTCATCTCCCGGGCTTTTTCCTTTCCCGGCTTATCTTCCTTTTGCGGCTGAACCGCTTGTTCATTATATCGCATCTTGGATACCTCTCTATCTAACGGCAACAGCCTGAATTTGAGCCCTTTAGGCGGGCGAGACCCCCGGTGCTTCTAGGGTTACTATCCTTTGCTTCACCACCATGGTTGAATGAAGGAGAGGGTAAGGTAGCCAGAACGAATATATGCACCCTCTCAACTGCACTGTGGTTTCGTGTTCCACGCACTCCGCTCAAGAATATTGACCGACGACACTAGATGTCGGCAACGAAAATTATTAGGGAAACTCTGCTATGGCTGCTCTCACCGGTTCCTTTGCAGGTACGGCAGAGCTTCCCTAAAAATAGCATACACTCCCACCCGGTATGCTAGCGGGCTGAGGACAATGGGAAATCTAGAACCACTGGGTATCGTCAGGCTTCCACTGTGCCATCTTATGTTTCCATCCCACATTAGTATTCTGCAGGCGGTCCCAATGGGTCCGTAAGACCTCGCATCCCATGGCTAATGCCATCACAGTGTCATCATGACACCCTGGGGCTGCTTCTGTTTTTCCTGTGTCAGTAGAGACATAATCCTTCATTTCCTGGATTATCACTGCTGACGGTATCATCACTTCTTCGTTTTCAACGAGGTTTTTGAGATTACCGATGATTGCTGGCTTTGTAGCTGATGTAGTACGGAAGCCCAATCTTTCTCCTTCCTCGTTGGATACATTAGCGATCTTGGTCTGTTTGTAGAGGTTGACATACTGCATACTCTCCAACTTCTGTAGAGTTGCAATGCCCATACTGTTGCTCTCTACACACATGAACGCATTATTATAGTAGCGTCCTAAGTAGAATAGGAGTTCACCGAAGAGGGATGGGTCAACCCGGTTATCCCTGTACATAGCAACAACTCTATATTGGTTGTCTAATACTATAGCACATGAGTAGTCCTGTCCTACACCCAAAGCGACATCAGCCGCAATGATATAATTAGTGTCCCAGTCTGGGTATTCCCAGTGGACTAGCTTACCTTCTCGCATTGGATCAAACGTTTTCGAATTAACATCATACGCCGCTTGTTTAACTGGAGCCTGTGGTATAAGCTTATCGAGTTTTTCCACGTTGAAGACGTTTGCGCCTGAAACGATAAAAGCCTCATCCGCTGATGCAGGATACTCCTGTTTGAATTTGAGCTCACCACCCTCTGCAATCTTAAGTCTACGCCAATATAGTTGACCCAATGTGAGATCGTATTTCTCTTGAAGCTTCTCCTCTTCGACCGACAACTCCATTCCGTCAGGAGGGGTTCTCGTATATTCTTTAGTCCAGAACCAAGGGAGGAATATAGGTATATACTCGTTCTCCCCGGCGACAGCCCCTTTCCATAATCTATAGAATTCTCCCTGTGCACCGTTCGCAGTGCTTTCAAGGATGACTTCCGTATCGGCCGCTTGCGATATTCCCTGGAAAAGACCGGCGAGGATCTTTTCATCATGCTGCCAGAATGCAACTTCGGAGAGATGAGCGATAGTAGGCGTGGTGCCGCGACCAGCTTCCGGCGACCCCGCGGTGTAAAGACGATAACTTCCTTTTGCTTCATTATCTTTATAAGCCGGCGATCTGATAACAATCTCTTTAGCGTTTGATTTCTCCTCATCAGGCTTCAACTCCCCTGCCATATTCTTAATTAAGTTCTTAGACATATTAAAGAGAGCGTCAGATGTGGCTGAGTCGTGAGCCATCACTACAGACCTAGTATGGGATAGGAAGTAGGTTTTCCAGAACACTCGTCCCGCACAGTAGGTGGATATCCCCTGTTGCCTCGCTTTGAGGATAATAGCTCTCACCTTCCCTGTTTTACGTCTCTGTTCTTCTAATTTCTCTGTAATATAGATCTGTGCATCATTAAGTTCAAAAGGGACAAACCCTTGAGTCGCATCCTTCGTAATAATCTGTATTTGCTCCTTAGCGAACTTGGGGAAGTCCTGGGAGTATTCCTTTAATTTTTGTCTCTTCTCAAGTTCTTGGAGTAGTTCTAGTTTTTCTATCTTGTCCATAGTGTCCTCATATAACTTAGTGGGCCCCTGAGGACCTGGGAGGGCTCCTTCTCTCAGTCTATAGATAAAGTAAGGTAATATATAGGTACCCCAATAGAATCCCATGGCCCCCAATGTTCATATTGGGTCTCCATATAGGTGTCCATTGAGTATAATATATAGTTATAACAATTAATATAGCGGGAATATGGGTATATGGGTGGATATATGGGGAT
>JACONC010000022.1 GCA_014323925.1 Chromatiales bacterium
TCTAGGAAAGGTGACCGTGAAAAATTTCGCTCGTCTATGACAGTCGCAGCTTGGGTGAAAACACAGCAACCTAATCGAACTACCTACTTATTAAGACAACCGTATACGAACAAAGAGGGTAACCTTATCGCCTTTTCGATCAGCGAAGATGGCACTATCAGCTTTGAATTAGTCACCAACGGTAAACATCAAAAACTAGAAAGTGGCACCCTAGATAAAAAACTGTGGGGACAATGGATACATATAGCAGCGAGCTGGGATGGCAGAGATGAATGTGGCAAAGCTGTGCTGTATGTCAATGGCGAGTCTATTGCCCAATCTTGTCTAGGGAGACCGTTGTCGGCAGAAAATACCAATGATTTATTGTTGGGAGAGACGCAAGACTCTACTGTTGATAATGCTAATACTTTGATAGACGATGTTGCGATTTGGCGGCAACCGCTAATGCCGATGCAGATAGACGCAGTGTATAAGCTGGGTGATCGCTTTTCTTATAATGCATCGGAAGTAGATGCTTTATTCAACACTCCCGAAAAAGACGGCATAACGCAAATTGGAGAGCATCAGTGGCAACGCACGACATTAGAACAGACACCCAATGCCGCACAACTAACAATCAGAGTGCTGCCTAATGCAACGGAGATTCAATTCGGGGATGTAATGGCGATTCGCTGCCTATCTTGTATACCATCATAAACGGCGTAGTGCTTGCATAACTAGCTGTGTGGTGATACTATGCTCGGACCAATAGGAATAGATTAATGCTAAAAAAAATTTTTTCACTTTTCTCAGATGATTTGTCGATAGACTTGGGCACCGCCAATACGCTGATTTGCATGAAAGGTCGAGGTATAGTGCTTAATGAACCATCAGTGGTCGCTACTCGTATTACCAATAATGGTTCTACCATCAGCGTTGAGGCTGCCGGTCACCCCGCTAAAGAAATGATGGGCAAGACACCCTCTAATATAAAAGTTATCAGACCTCTGAAAGACGGTGTGATAGCAGATTTCACGACCACCGAAAAGATGCTACAGATATTCATACATAAGGTTTATGAAGACAGATTCCTTAAATCCGGTGGTCGAGCTCTTATCTGCGTACCATGCGGAGCAACGCAAGTTGAAAGGCGAGCGATTCGTGAATCAGCTTTGGGTGCTGGGGTAAGCAAAGTTTATCTGATAGAAGAACCTATAGCTGCAGCTATAGGTGCAAATCTTCCTATCAGCCAAGCGCAAGGTTCCATGTTATTAGATATTGGCGGGGGTACTTCCGAAGTAGCAGTGCTATCGCTCAACGGCATCGTTTATTCGGCTTCGGTTCGATTCGGCGGTGACCGACTAGACGAAGCGATTATAAATTATCTGCGCAAACATTACAATGTGCTGATAGGCGAGGCGACCGCAGAGCGGGTCAAAAGTTTAATAGGTACCGCCTATCCAACCTCACAGGAGAGCAAAACAAAAATCAACGCCCGCGAAGTTGCTGGCGGCCTGCCTAGAAATATCACCGTATCCGACAACGAAATCCACGAAGCAATGAAGCCAACATTGGACAATATCGTTACCGCAGTTAAAAAAGCACTGGATGAGACACCACCAGAACTAAGTTCCGATATTGCAGAACGCGGCATAGTCCTAACCGGTGGCGGTGCCTTATTAAGAAACCTTGATGTTTTAATCTCTAATGAGACTTCCATCCCGGTGATCCTCGCTGACGAACCATTGAACTGTGTCGCCCAAGGCGGAGGTAAGGCATTGGAGTTATTGGATGAGAAGAAAATAACTTTTCTATATGAGGAATAAACAGCGGAGCATTCTAAAATTAAAGAATTATTCAGTCCTCGTAATCTCACTTCTAAACTTATCTTTTTTATTAGCTTATCCATAGCGCTGATAATAGTCGACTACCAATTCAGCTACCTAGATAAAGTACGTTATTACACCAATCTACTTGGTTATGCGGTTCGTTATGTAGCAAACCTACCTTACCATGGCACCCTAATGACCTACCAATATTTACAAGAACGCTCGGAATTATTGGAAAAAAAACATTGGCTACAAAACGAAAATACTCAACTGCAAGCGCGCTTATCCGAGATGTCAGCACTCAAACACAAAAACCGCCATCTTCAGGAGTTGATGAACCTACTTGAAAAAGATGTAGATCAACAGTTTACAGTAGTAAAACTGGTCGGCGTACTTTCATCGCTTGTAGAACAAAAAATTATTATTGATCGAGGGCAAAAAAGCGGCGTTTATATAGGTCAACCAGTTCTTGGAACCAATGGTATCATCGGGCAGGTCGCTGAGGTCACTGCGCTCAGTGCTACAGTGGTACTAATTTCCAGTCCTGGGTATACGCTACTCGGAGAAATTGAAAGATCCGGACTCAGGGTGGTTGTGAGCGGCATTGGCAATGCCGAACGTTTACAGTTGCTTTATGTGCCGGCTACCGCCGATATCAAAGTCAGTGATCAGATAATCACCTCAGGCTTAGATAATAAATATCCCTACGGCTATCCTATAGGGACGGTATTAAGTATAGAAAAACCAGAAGGGAATAGCTTTGCAACTATTGATATAAAACCAAATGCCAAACTAAACCACAACTTAGAAATGGTACTGGTCTGGCCCGACCAATCAACAGCAATCTCTAAATGAAGACCTTCAAAGAAAAAGCGCAACTGATGAGACGCGAATATGGACTGGTCTGGGGTGTGGTACTGCTGGCGTTGATTATGGATGTGTTACCTATGCCTCACTGGGGCTATTACTACTGGCCTCACTGGACACTGCTGACAGTTATTTATTGGGTACTCGCTCTGCCTTATAGATTTAATATCAAGTTTGCCTGGTCTACCGGATTATTGGTAGATTTTATTAGTGGTAACTGGCTCGGACAAAATGCATTGCTTTATACTCTAGTTGCTTATGCAACGATTTTATTGCACAAACGGTTACGTTTTTATATGCTAGAGCAAATGGTATTCGTTGCTGTGGTAATAGGCATTTATATACTCCTCACAATATGGATTGAAGGCGTAGCTGAGGTTGGTGAAACTATTTGGAACAAGTTGTGGTCGGTATTTACCAGTATGCTCACTTGGCTTTGGGTATACGCGGTACTCCGCCATCTAAGACGCAAAGTCTATTACTCTATGGCACAAGGATAAGAACCCAATAATTTATAAAAATCGGCTTCTTTATCCAACGCCGCAAGCCCCTGCTTAATATGCTCTTGCTCGCAATGCCCTTCTATGTCGAGGAAAAAAGCATACTCCCAGTTAACACGCCCAGACGGGCGAGACTCGATACGCGTCAAATTAATATTTTGATCAGCCAGTATTTTCAATAAGTGTGCCAGTGCCCCAGCCTTATGCCGCGTCAATAGTAAAATGCTGGTTTTATCGTGGCCACTGGGTGGCGGAAATTGAGAACCTAAAATCAGAAAGCGGGTGGTGTTGCTTGCACTATCTTCTATGTCTCGAGCTATGATGTTGAGCTTATACAACTCTGCGGCGTAAGCACTGGCAATTGCTGCGGCAGGGTAGTCTTCGTTTAGTTTTTGTATCGCTTGGCTACTACTCTCAACATTGATTTGTACACTATCTGGCAAATGTGCGCTAAGCCAATTACGACATTGGGCGAGAGATTGTGAATGCCCATATACTTTTTGTATATCTTCGACTCGGCTTTGTTTAGTCAACAGACAGTGATTGATACGCAGTTCTGATTCGCCGATTATTTTTATATCGTTACTCATAAAATGATCCAGTGTATTACTCACGCTACCCTCGCTTGAATTTTCCACTGGCACGACACCATAATAGGCTTTATTCGTTGCAATGCAACGGAATACTTCCTCTATGGTAGCGCAAGATTTTAACGATACGGCATGACCAAAATGCTTATATACAGCCTGTTCGGTATAGGTGCCTGATGGTCCTAAAAAAACTACGGTTAATTTCTGCTCCAATGCTCTACACGCCGAAATAATCTCTTCGAATAACATAGATACGGTTGCTTTAGGCAACGGCCCCAGATTAGCGGATAATAGTTCCCTTAAATGCGCTGCTTCTCTAGCCGGCCTATAACAGCTAGCATTCTCGTTATTCTTGTTTTTTGCTTGTCCGACTTGTATCGCACATTGAGCACGCTCATTCAGCAGTTTTAACAGTTGTGCATCTATATCGTCTATAGTTGTGCGTAAATTTTCTATTTCGTTGTCTTTCATCCTGCCATCCGTTCAAAATCTTTCATAAATTCAACCAATGTCTCAGCACCCGAAATCGGCATTCCATTATACAAGCTCGCGCGTATACCACCAGTTTGGCTATGCCCTTTCAATCCCCACAACCCCTGCGCCTCGGCAGCCACTATAAATTTTTGCTCAAGGGCAACGGTTGGCAAATTAAAAAATATATTCACTCGCGAACGATATGCGGGAGAGATAGGATTGGTATAGAACGACGATCTGTCTATACAATCGTAGAGCATCGTTGAGCGGTGATGGCACCGCTGCTGCATCTCTTGCACTCCGCCTTGCTGCACTATCCATTCCAGCATCAGTTGTGCAACTAGCCACGAAAATACCGGCGGTGTTGTCGGCCTAGAACCAGTGGCTAATAATTTATCATAATCATACAATGCAGGGGTCAGTGGGTGTCGCGCTTCGGCTAAAACATCGCGCCGCACTATGATATAAACCAAGCCTGAGACACCGGCATTTTTTTGTGCGCCTGCATAAATCATTTTATGCGCCTTTACATCTATCGTATCTGTTAAAAAATTAGAGGTCATATCGGCCACCAAAGTGCCATCTCTTATATAATCAGCGGCACAAAACTCAAAGCCGATAAAAGTCTCGTTTGATACATAATGTCTATACGCAGCATCCTCATTAAGTTGCCACTCATCAGTAGCGGGTAGCGACAACGGAGGTTCATCAGTAATTGAAGTGATAATAGACAGTTTGTTTTTTTCGATATACTTCTGTGCTTCGGAGGTAGCATAGCGAGACCAATAACCGGTGTCGAAATAATCCGCACTTTTGGCATAACCGAGGTTCATCGCAAGTGCTGCATATTGGGCGCGGCTACCGCCTGAGGCAAACAATATCTCGTAGTCGTCTGGTATAGAGAGCATATCGCGCAAGGTATACTGCATGCGTTCAATAACATCGTCTACATAAGCACTTCGGTGACTTATCTCCAACAATGCTACTGGATGTTTGGCTGAGACCAGCTGCTGGGATTTTTGCAATACTACTTCTGGCAAAGTCGCCGGCCCAGGAGAAAAATTATAAAGTTGATGGGCATCACTGATGCGCATTTCAGTCTTCGGCATTTTTTTCTATGCGCACTATCTCCGATAATTTTCTTTTTGCATCCAGCCGTATCAGTCTAACGCCTTGGGTATTACGACCAACGGCAGATATAGTCGATACTCGGGTACGCACTAATACCCCTTGGTCGGTAATCAACATCACTTCGTCGTCATCGCTAAAGGGCAAAGCGCCTATTACTGTACCGTTGCGCTTGTTGGTCTTGATAGAGATCATACCAAGACCGCCGCGTCGCTTGGCCGTAAATTTCTTTGCCTGAGTACGTTTGCCGTAGCCATTTTCGGTAGCGATTAAAATTTTAATTTGTTCTTTATCCCGCTCTGACAAACAGATGAGAGAAATAATTTTAGCGTTATCACGCAAGCGCATACCTATAACACCTTTTGCGGTACGCCCGACTGTTCGTACATCGCTCTCCTTAAATCGTATAGCTCGTCCTAAGTTGTTGAACAGCATAATATCGTTGGTGCCGTCGGTAATCACTGCACCTATCATCTTATCGTCGGGCTGCAGATTGATGGCTTTGATGCCGTTGCTACGCGGTCTGGAAAACGCATTCAAGGATGTGCGTTTGATAATTCCCTTAGCAGTTGCCATCGTTACATACAAGCCGTCGGCATACGATTTCACTGGCAATATCGCAGTGATGCGCTCACCTTCACCAAGATTGAGCATATTAACCATAGGTTTTCCTCGCGCCGTACGCCCAGCCCTAGGCAATTTATAGACTTTGAGCCAATAGAGCTGTCCTAAATTAGAAAAACATAACAAAGTATCGTGGCTGTTCGCCATGAACATCATCTCAATAAAGTCCTCTTCTCTAACCGATGTTGCGGTCTTGCCTCTGCCGCCTCGGTGTTGTGCTCGATAGTGGTCAGGAGGTTGTATCTTGGCATAACCGGCGTGCGATATCGTTAATATCATATCCTCTTGGGGAATTAAATCTTCGTCATCCATATCCACTGATTGGTCGACAATTTTGGTTCTGCGTGGATCGCCGTAGTGCTTTTTAATTTCCTTCAATTCATCGCAAATCACTTTTATCAATCGGTCAGGGTCGGAGAGTATCTTGAGCAATTCTGATATCAACGCAATAAGCTGTTCGTAATCAGAGACTATCTTATCCTGTTCCAGTGCGGTCAAACGGTGCAACTTCAAATCAAGTATTGCTTGAGCCTGCTGTGCCGATAGATGATAACCATCGGAGTGCAAGCCGAACTCAGCACCTAGCGTGTCTGGTTTGGATATCAACGCATCGCTCTTCTCTAGCAATTGCACAACTGCCCCAGGCTTCCATGCATGTTCCATCAGTGCAGATTTGGCATCGGCTGATGTTTGAGATTTTTTTATCAACGCGATCACTTCGTCTATATTAGCCAGTGCGACCGACAGCCCTTCCAGAGTATGCGCCTTTTCTTTGGCTTTGCGCAACTCGTATACAGTTCGTCGCGTAACTACATTACGGCGATGTCTTAGGAAAGCCTCTAAAATTTCTTTGAGATTAAACAGCTTTGGCTGCCCTTCTTGCAGTGCCACCATGTTGATACTAAAAGTTGTTTGCATCTTGGTGTATTTGTATAAGTTGTTGAGTATAATTTGGCTGTTCTCCCTGCGTTTTAATTCAATAACTATCCGCATACCTTCTTTGTCGGTTTCGTCACGCAATTCGGTAATACCCTCTATACGTTTCTCTTTAACCAAGTCAGCTATTTTTTCGAGTAAATGCGCCTTATTAACCATATAAGGCAGTTCCTCAACAATAATAAGTTCTTGCTCTCCTTTATTAACCGATTCTATTCTGCAACTGGCGCGTAGTACGACACGACCGCGGCCGCTACGATATGCATCGTATATCCCCTGGCGTCCATTGATAATCGCTGCGGTGGGGAAATCCGGCCCCGGGATGTAGCGCATCAAATCGGCTATCGAGATATCCGGATTCTTGGCAACTGCTAAAACCGCATCTATGACTTCACCCAAATTATGAGTCGGCATACTGGTTGCCATACCGACGGCAATCCCAGCCGAACCGTTGACCAGCAAATTCGGTATGCGCGACGGAAGTACTACCGGCTCTTTCTCGGAATTATCATAGTTAGGAATAAAATCGACCGTCTCCTTATCTATATCGGCAAGCAGTTCGTGCGCTATTTTCGACAACCGCACTTCGGTATAACGCATCGCCGCTGGTGCATCGCCGTCTATAGAGCCGAAATTACCCTGTCCGTCTATCAGTGGATAACGCAAAGAAAAGGTCTGCGCCATCCGCACTAAGGTGTCGTACACCGCACTATCGCCGTGCGGATGATATTTACCTATAACATCACCGACGATACGAGCTGACTTTTTATACGGCTTATTAAAATCGTTGTGCAGCTCGCTCATCGCATAAAGTACGCGTCTGTGCACCGGCTTTAAGCCATCGTAAATATCGGGCAACGCACGGCCGATAATAACGCTCATTGCGTAATCCAAATAGGATTTACGCATTTCCTCCTCTAAACTAACCGGCAGGATTTCTTTAGCAAAATCAGGCATCGCTATTTAATATAACCAAGAGTGATTCGAGAGTGATGAAACAATACGATGCCCTAAGACTTTATTTCAATCTCAAACAAGGTAGGCCAATACTTACCAGTCACATAAAGCCGTTTGCTTTGTTCGTCGTAGGCGATACCGTTGAGCACACCGGCCATCATCTCAGCACGGACTTCGGTCAACAAATCTTTCAGATCGACATAGGCATTTACCACCCCAGTCCTAGGATTAATAATGACTATTTTGTTTCGCAACCACACATTGGCATAGATTTTTCCATCCACCCATTCAAGTTCATTCAGGTATTTAAGCGGACGACCGTTTTCAGTCACTGATATACGCTTAAGCTCTTCGAAATTTTTACGACTCATATATCTCAAGGTGTCGGAACCATCACTCATAATTAACTGATGGCCGTTGTTAGTAAGCCCCCAACCTTCGCCGCTGTATTGATGTTGTTCAGTGAGAAACAATGTTTCGGCATCGTAGACCATCAAGACGCCTCGTCTGTAGCTGAGTTGATAAAGAAAACCTTTTAGATAGCTAATACCCTCGGCGAAAATATGCGGTGGCATCGTTTGTTCGCTTAAAACTTCACCGCTCTCAAGATTGACTTTACTCAAAAGAGATTTGCCGTAGCCACCGCTACTTTCTATCAATGTATCACCTTTTATGACCAAACCCTGAGTAAATGCCGTCGGTCTATGCGGAAAACGATTGACTACTTCATAGCTGAGCTGCTTAGCCTTTATAACACGGTTTTTTCGTGCTTCCATGCGGCGCATAATCCTCTGAATCTCGCTTTCTGAAATCTCGGGTTCTTCGGCATCAGTAGTTGCAGGAACCGGTTCATCGAAATCGCTTGGTATAACTTCGTTGCCAGTGCTAGTAGTTACAGGAACTGGTTCGCCAACATCGCTTGGTATAACTTCGTTGCCAGTGCTAACGCCGCCCTGATTGGTATCTTGCGGCGATACTTGAATGTCGTCTAGCGGCGCAGTTACACCGCTGCCCTCTTGAGCATATAAGGTCTGCAAGTAAAGCACGCCAATCAATAGCGATGCTATCAATAAATAGTAAACTATTCGGTGATGTGTCATTGATTTTATTGATCTAAAGAGATTATTATAAGCTATTTTTAGCTATTTTTAGGCACAAAATTTAGGACTAAATGAAGCATAGAAAATTGCCTAATCTTTAAAAGGATATATTACAATAAGATAACAATAAGGAAAAACAGGGTGAAAAATAAATTTCTTAGTATATTTTTGTTACTCGCGTTAGTGTTGTGGCAACCTACGGTTGCTCAACAAAATTCATTGCCTGCTTGCACTCAGGACATAACGGATACTGATGACGACGGTGTACCATCTGCTGTAGCGTGGCAGAAATTTTAATCAGCTTACATTATGTCAATGATGCTGTTGATGCTCAAGTGCCATAGCTATGATAAGTAGATAATTTTATAACTACATAAGGATTAAAATAATGAAAAGATTTATATTCCCAATTTTTATTGCAATATTAATGCAGGCTTCGGTTACGGAAGCGCAGACTAGCTTTATACAAAGCCGCTATATAGATGCTCCTAGTAGTCCTTCATGCTCCGACTGCGACCCTGCTGTGGACGGCGTTACACACATACGTTTTGATCCTGAATCAGTAACATTGTCTAGTGATTCCAATAGAGATTTTATTACTTTCAAGGTGCAGATCAGGAGAATAGGAGGGAGTGGTAGTAATGTTGGATATATAGGCGGTGCTGGGTTTAGAGTAAGATATGATAATGAAGTATTTGGTGATACTCTGAACGATCCTGCTATAACCGAAGATGGTTCTGGTGGTTCTCAGTGCAGTTATCAGAGGTCTAGTTTTTTTGCTAGTAACCCGCTATATGATCTAACATTTAGAGACACGAACACTATTGAATTGAATATAAATGAGTTCAATGTACAAACAATATCGACTGCTTTTACTATTGGTTTAGCAGGAATCACAAATTTCTCCTTTTTAGGAGAGAGTTGGGAAGACCATATAACATTAACCTGTGAGATACCTTCTGGCGCAACTGACAATGAAGCAGGAGTCGGAATTTCTGGATCACAACCGCGTGGGATCTTTTATCTGAGGTTTAGCGAATTTGCGTCTGCAGAAATTGACACAGCATTTTTATTAGCTGACAACGATTTACGTGGCTTTAGGCTAGACGGTAAGACTTGGACAGAGGATTATGCTCGCTATGGCGATGGCACAGGAGTGCGCCTTAGGTTTTCAGAAGGCATACAAACGCAATTAAACACTCAAAATTTTGTTGTGTTAGATACTAGTGATGCGCCTTTAATGGTTGACGGTTCGACTGTAACCATATCAAGTGTTAACCATACGGCTGGCGAATCTTATGCTAATGTTGTGCTGAGTGCTCCGGTAAGTGGCGGTATATTGAGGCTTGTTAGTTCTTCTACGGCGATGAGTGTTGTTATGGATGCTCGTGGTGAAACATTGGCAGATGGCAATTTCCTTGCTTCGCTAGAATATGATGCAGATGCACCACGCGTTATTGTTGTTAGTGAGTCCATATCCACATTGACAATAGCAGAACAACAAATAGTAGATGCAGACAGCAGCAATAATTATTCGGTAAGAGTAATAACTTTTAGTTCGCCGATTAGTGTTGCCACTATAGACGAAGGAGATATATGTGTTACTGCAACCTCTGAAGGATCTTGCGTGACGGGAGATATACCTGCTGTTACTAACATTGATGGTGGTTCTGCAACCACGACTACGATGATAAGAGTGCTAATCAATGAAGGAGATGGTAAGACAGGGAGTAGCGAAGGATCGCTAGAGTTCATGCGCAATGCTATCCTGGGTGCCGATTATAGAATAGTTGAAGATTATCAACAGCGATTACGAGGTATTATTGATATAGCGGATACTCAACCACCCGAAATTGCAATTACCAAAGCTATTGCGACTGCTGACGATAATAATACGCTACAGTATACGATTACATTCACCGTAACAGCTGATGAACCTGTCCCAACACTAAATGATATAAATTCTTATACATTGCGACGCCTACTTACAGATGGAAATTCTGAGCCAATTACACCTGGCACCCAAAGTATCTCAGGCGACAACCGTCGAGCAATGCTCGAATATACTTACACATTTGCCGATGAAGATATGTTGCGCGGCACAGCTGGCTTCGTATTAGCAAGATCTTCAAACAATGCATTAGTTGACACCGGTGGCTTGAGTCCTGAAATTGGGCCAAATAGAGAACTAGATCCCAGTAATGATGATGCGGTAGCAGTAGAGCGTGCTGATACAAGCTTAAGGAGTCTGGTAGTGTCGGAAGGTACATTAAACCCAGACTTTAATAGCGAGACACTGTCCTACACAGTGTCGGTTGCCAATGCAACGCAAACGATAACGGTGACGCCGACGGCGAGCGATGCTGATGTGATAAGCATCACAGTAAATGGTGACGCAGTAGATAGTGATAACGCAAGTATTGCCATTGACTTAACCGGAGGAGGCAGTTGTGGTGACTGCCCAAGACAACACGAAGAGCACCTACACGATAGCGGTGCGTCAAGATCTTGATGCGGGGATTTCTTGTACTCAGAGCATACCAGATACTGATGGCGATGGTGTGTCAGCTGCTATGGATATAGATAAAGACGGTGATGGCCTGATAGAACTGTGTAGCTTAGAGGGGCTGGATGCGATACGCTATCAGTTGAACGGTAGCGGCTATCAAGCAGGTAGCAGAGCGGACATTATAACGACAGGTTGTCCTACTAGCGGATGTCGTGGTTACGAGTTGGTAAGGAATTTAGACTTTAAGAATACCGGCAGTTATGACAGTAGGAACATTAATACGGCATGGACTGCGGGTGAAGGATGGCTACCGATAGGCAGTGGCAATAGCGGTCAGCTATTCAATGCGGTATTTGAAGGCAACGGGCATACTATATCTAACTTAATGATAAATAGACCTTACAATAATAGGATAGGTTTATTCGGTGAGGCAACTTCTAATTCTACAATGACTAATATTGGTCTGTTAAATGTAGATAACACAGGAAGTAGTGTGGGCAGTTTAGTCGGCTGGAATTACGGTGATATAACGAACAGCTATGCGACAGGTGATGTGAGTGGGCAGGGTTTGGCAGGCGGTTTAGTCGGCTGGAATTACGGTGGTATAACGAACAGCTATACAACGGTTGGTGTGACGGGGAATGATGAGGTAGGCGGTTTAGTCGGTGCAAATAGGGGTAATATTGCGAACAGCTATGCGGCGGGTGATGTGACGAGCAGTGATAGAAGCTATGATGGGAATGTAGGCGGTTTAGTCGGCTCAAATAACGGTAGTATTACGAATAGCTATGCGACGGGTGATGTGATAACGGGCGGTGATAGAGGCTATGATACAGGTGTAGGCGGTTTAGTCGGACGCAATGGTTTTGAGAGTAGTATAACGAACAGTTATGCGACGGGTGATGTAATGACAGGCGGTGACAGAGGCTTCGATGCAGGTGTAGGCGGTTTAGTCGGCTGGAATTACGGTGGTATAACAAACAGCTATGCGACGGGTGATGTTACAGGGAACAGTCAGGTAGGCGGTTTAGTCGGCCAGAACGAGGGTGATATAACGAACAGCTACGCGAGGGGTAATGTTACAGGGAACAGCCGAATAGGCGGTTTAGTCGGACGCAATGGTTTTGAGAGTAATATAACGAATAGCTATGCGGCAGGTAATGTGAGTGGACAGAGTTTGACAGGCGGTTTAGTCGGCGAAAATAGAGGTGATATTACGAACAGTAGTCTTCAGAGCACTGAGGCACTGCAGTTGCCTACTGCGGCAACCGGCATATATAGCGAATGGAGTACTGCCCACTGGGATTTCGGTGATGAATCACAATACCCAGCCCTTAAATATACCAGAGGGTCCGTTGCCAACAGCCCGGCATGTGGTATCCCTGAAAACCCTGCCTGCGGTGCTTTATTGCCTAATCAATTCCCTGGTCAACAGCCGCGTTCTGATGCGAGCTTAAGGGCTTTAGCGGTATCAGAAGGAACATTGATGCCCGCTTTTATGAGCGATGAACAAACATACACACTGTCGGTTGTCAATCAGACGGAAACGATAATGGTGACCGCGACAGCAAATAATACTTCTGCAACTATCAAAGTGAATGGTGCCGCAGTGAATAGTAGTAGTGCAAGTAACATTGTCTTAACCGAAGGAGGTATTACGACGATAAGAGTGGAAGTGACCGCACAAGACGGCACCATAAATACCTATAAGATAGCAGTGCGTCGAGATCTTGATGTGCGCCCTTCTTGTACTCAGGACATAGCGGATACTGATGACGACGATGTGTCAGCTGCTATTGATATAGACAAAGATGGTGATGGTCTGATAGAACTGTGCGATTTAGAGAGTTTGGATGCGATCCGCCATCAGGTGAGAGGTAATGGCTATCAAGCGAGTAGCACTGCAACTCTGATAACTGCAGGCTGTCCTAGTGAGGGATGTCGTGGCTACGAGTTGGTTCGGAATTTAGACTTTACGGATACTGACAGTTATGACAGTGGAAGCATTAATACAGCATGGACCACGGGTGCAGGATGGATGCCGATTATTGGCAGAATCGGCCCTATCATTCAGCAATTCAATGCAGTATTTGAAGGCAACGGCCATACTATATCTAACTTAATGATAAATAGACCTGATGAGGATAATATAGGTTTATTCGCTCAGACAGCTTCTAATTCTGAAATTACTAATATTGGTCTGTTAGATGTAGTTATTACAGGAAATGATTTTGTAGGTGGTTTAGTCGGCTGGAGTGAAGAGAGAAGTAATATTACGAACAGCCATGCGACTGGTGATGTAACAGGCAACCAATTTGTAGGCGGTTTAGCCGGCTACAATTCTGGTGCTAGCATTATGAACAGCTATGCGATGAGTGATGTGACTGGGCGTGATTTTAGTGTGGGCGGTTTAGCCGGACTCAATGGAGGGAATATTACAAACAGCTATGCGATGGGTGATGTGACTGGGGTCAGTTTGGTAGGCGGTTTAGTCGGACTCAATATTGCCGGACTAGATGGCGGAGACAATGGAGGGAATATTGCGAACAGTTATGCGACGGGTGATGTTACAGGCAATGGCAGTATAGGTGGTTTAGTCGGCGACAATAGAAGGAATATTACGAACAGCTATGCAACAGGTAATGTGGCTGGACAGTCGAAGAATGTAGGCGGTTTAGTCGGCTGGAATGACATTGGTAGTATTACGAACAGCTATGCGATGGGTGATGTGACCGGGAATGATGATGTAGGCGGTTTGGTCGGCTGGAATGACGATGGAAGTAATATTACGAACAGCTATGCGACCGGTGATGTGACCGGCAATAATAATCAAGTAGGCGGTTTAGTCGGACGTAATGAAGGTAGGATTATAAACAGCTATGCGGCGAGTGATGTGACAGGAGATATTAATGTAGGTGGTTTAGCCGGACTCAATGAAGACGATGGTGGTGGTAGTGTCGGTCGTATTACGAACAGCTATGCAAGAGGTGATGTGACAGGGAACAGTCAGGTAGGCGGTTTAGTCGGGCGAAATCGAGGTCGTATTATAAACAGCTATACGGCGAGTGATGTAACAGGAGATATTAATGTAGGTAGTTTAGTCGGCTTAAATGAGTTTGGGAGTATAACAAACAGTAGCTTTCAGAGTACTGAGGCACTGCAGTTGCCTACTGCAGCAACCGGCATATATAGCGAATGGAGTACTGTCAACTGGGATTTTGGTGATGAGTTACAATACCCGGCATTGAAATATACTAGAGGATCCGATACCCGCAACTCGACATGCGGCATCCAGGGAAACCCTACCTGCGGTACTTTATTGCCTAATCAATTCCCTGGTCAACATCCGACTGCAGATGCGAGCTTAAGGGCTTTAATGGTATCGGAAGGAACACTGACGCCAACTTTTATAAACGATGAACAAGCATACACAGTGTCGGTTGTCAATCAAACAGAAACGATAACGGTGACCCCGACAGCGAATAATACTTCTGCAACTATCACAGTGGGTGGTGCCGCAGTGAATAGTGGTAGTGCAAGTCAGTTCATTGACCTAGCCGAAGTAGGTATTACGACGATAACAGTAAAAGTGACTGCGCAAGACGGCACCATAAATACCTATACGATAGCAGTGCGTCGAGATCTTGATGTGCGACCCTCTTGTACTCAGGGCATAGCAGATATTGACGGCGACGGTGTGTCAGCCGCTATTGATATAGATAAAGATGGTGATGGCCTGATAGAGCTGTGCGATTTAGAGAGTTTGGATGCGATACGCCATCAGGTGAGGGGTAGTGGCTATCAATCGAGTAGCACCGCATCCCTGATAACCGCAGGTTGTCCTAGCGAAGGATGTCGTGGCTACGAGTTGGTTCGGAATTTAGACTTTACGGATGCTGGCAGTTATGGCAGTGGAAGCATTAATAGAGCATGGACTACAGGTGCGGGATGGATGCCGATTATTGGCAGAATCGGCCCTATCAATCAGCGATTCAATGCGGTATTTGAAGGCAACGGCCATACTATATCTAACTTAATGGTAGATAGACCTGGTGATGATAATATAGGTCTATTCGCTCAGACAGCTTCTAATTCTAAAATTACTAATATTGTTCTGTTAAATGTAGTTGTCACAGGAGATGATAATGTGGGTAGCTTGGTCGGTTCCAATATTGGTGACATTACAAACAGCTATGCGACAGGTGATGTGACCGGGAATAATGATGTAGGCGATTTAGTCGGCCTCAATAATAGTCGTGACATTAGAAACAGTGGCTCTCAGAGTACTGAAGCGCTACAGTTGCCTACTACGGCAACTGGCATATATAGCGAATGGAGTACTGCTAACTGGGATTTTGGTAACTCATTGCAGTATCCAAGGCTTAAATATACAAGCGGTTCCGATGCCGGCAACCCGGCCTGCGGTATTCCCGGGCAACCTAGCTGTGGTACCTTATTGCCTAACCAACTTCCTATCAGTAGTGGTGCGAGCTTAAGTGCTTTGATGGTGTCGGAAGGCACATTAAGTCCAGACTTTAATAGCAATACACTAGACTATACAGTGTCGGTAGCCAATACAATAACCACGATCACGGTGACCCCAACGGCGAGTCATCCAAGCGCAACTATCACAGTGAATGGTGCCGCAGTGGATAGTGATAGTGCGAGTGATAACATTGCCTTAACTGAGGGAGGCATAACGAAGATAAGAGTAAAAGTGACCGCACAAAACGGCATCAGAAATACCTACACGATAGCAGTGTTCCGAGAGCTTGATACGAGCTTAATTGTACTCCCTTCTTGTACTCAGGACATAGCGGATACTGATAGCGATGATGTGTTAGCGGCTATCGATATAGATAAAGATGGTAATGGTCTAATAGAACTGTGTAGCTTAGAGGGACTGGATGCGATACGCCATCAGTTCGACGGTAGTGGCTATCGGGCGAGTAGCACTGGAACTATTATAATGACAGGTTGTCCTAGTGGTGGATGTCGTGGCTATGAATTGGTTCGGAGTTTAGATTTTGAAGATACTGACAGTTATGACAGTCAAAGCATTAATACGGCGTGGACTACGGAGGCAGGATGGATGCCAATAGGCAGTCAGGGCCGGCGATTCGATGCGGCATTTGAAGGCAACGGACATACTATATCTAACTTAATGATAGATAGACTTGGTGGTCGTAGCATAGGTTTATTCAGTGCGACAGGCATTGATTCTAAGATTACTAATATTGGTCTGTTAAGTGTAATTGTCACAGGATCTGATAGTGTGGGCAGTTTAGTTGGATTCAATGGCGGTAGCATTACGAACAGCTATGCGACGGGTGATGTGAGTGGGTTTTTTGAGGTAGGCGGTTTAGTCGGCCGGAATCTAGGTGGCAGTATAGCGAACAGCTATGCGACGGCTGATGTGAGAGGACAGTATGAGACTATAGGCGGTTTAGTCGGCTTCAATGGCGGTAGTATTACGAACAGCTATGCGACAGCTGATGTGAGTGGACAGTATGAGAATATAGGCGGTTTAGTCGGCTGGAACGATGGGGATATAACGAACAGTTATACGACGGGTGATGTGATGGGATATTTCCAGATAGGCAGTTTAGTCGGCCGGAATCTAGGTGGCAGTATAGCGAACAGCTATGCGACAGCTGATATAACTAGGTTTGGAGAGGTAGGTGGTTTAGTCGGAAGCAATCAAGGGAATACTACGAACAGTAGTATTCAGAGTACTGAAGCACTGCAGTTGCCTACTACGACAATCGACATATATAGCGAATGGAGTACTGCCAACTGGGATTTCGGTAATTCATTGCAATATCCAACGCTTAAATATGCAGCAGATTCCGATCCCAACAACCCAGCATGCGGTAATGCTAGGCAACCTATCTGCGGTACTTTATTACCTAATCAAATCCCTATCAGTGGCGATGCGAGCTTAAGTGCATTGACGGTGTCGGCAGGCACACTAAGCCCAGCCTTTAGGAGCAATACTCTAGACTACGCAGTTGAAGTTGCTAATGCCACACAAACGATAACGGTAACGCCGTCAAGCGACGCCAATGCGATTGAAATCACAGTAAATAGTATGGTAGTAGATAGTGGCACTACAAGTGATGCGATTGCATTAGTAAAAGGTGGTGACACAGTAATTACGATAGAAGTGACCGCTCAGGATAGAACGACGAATACCTATGTAGTAACGGTGAGCCGAGCGGAGAATGTTGATGCGGTGGTGAACTTAAGTGCATTGATGGTGTCGGCAGGCACACTAAGCCCAGCCTTTGATAGTGAGACGCTGTCCTACACAGTATCGGTTGCCAATGCTACGCAAACGATAACGGTGACGCCGACGGTGAGCGATACTAATGTGATAAGCATCACGGTCAATGGTGAGACAGTAGACAGTGGCAGTACAAGTACCATTGTATTAACCGAAGGAAGCACAACGACAATTACTATCGTAGTGACCGCACAGGACAACACGAAGAACACCTACACGATAGAAGTGTTCCGAGCCCCGAGCACTGATTTGAGCTTAAGTGTATTGCCCTCTTGCACTCAAGACATAGCAGATACTGATGACGATGGTATACCAGCTGCTATGGATATAGATAAAGACGGTGATGGTCTGATAGAACTATGTAGCTTAGAAGGATTGGATGCGATACGCTATCAGCTGGATGGTAGCGGCTATCAAGCAAGTAGCATTGCAACCCTCATAACGACAGGTTGCCCGGATGATGGATGTTCTGGCTATGAACTGGTTAGAAGTTTAGACTTTGAGGATACTGATAGTTACGATAACGGGGTAATTAATACGGCATGGACAACTGGGACAGGTTGGCAGCCGATAGGTAGTATATTAGAGCCTTTTAGTGGTACATTTGTTGCGAATACTGCGAACAATAGTGACATAACTATTTCCAATTTAATGATCAATAGACCTAATGAGGATTACATTGGTCTGTTTGCTGCAACCAATGGCAGTAGCATGACGATGCTCAGTGGAATTATCGGCATTCGTTTATTAGAAGTAGACATTAAAGGTCGATTTGCAGTGGGTGGCATTACAGGTGAAAGTGGAATTTTTGCTTATATTGTCAATAGTTCAGTGGAAGGTCATGTGGCGGGTAGCGATGCCTGGGTCGGCGGCCTGGTTGGTGCGCATTACGGTTCCATTATCAACGGTTATGCGAAAGGTGTTGTTAAAGGACATACCAGTGTCGGTGGTTTAGTCGGCTATAGTTTCGGTCCGATTAGCAACAGCTATGCGGTGGTTGATGTAGAGGCAAAGGCTTTTAGTGGTGGCTTGGTGGGTTATAACCAGAACCGAGAGTTGCCTGGGACTAACGATGCCGGTGGCAGAATCACCAATAGCTATGCAAGTGGTAGCGTGCATGGTGGCTTTAATGTCGGCGGTTTAGTCGGCTACAACGATAAAGGTATCCTCACTGATGTGTATGCCAATGGCAATGTAGTAGGCAGTGAGAATGTCGGTGGTTTGGTCGGCTACAACGATGCCGAGGGGCAAATTAGAAACAGTTATGCTACTGGTACTGCTGTTGGTAGCGATGTTGTCGGTGGGTTAGTGGGCTATAACGATATCAATGCGACTATTAGCAACAGTTATTGGGATAGCGATGCGAGTAGTATAGAGGCTAGTGCCGGTGGCATACCTAGGACTACAACAGCACTTCAGTCATCTGCACCAACTGGAAGCATCTATGTGGGTTGGTCGGCAAGTAACTGGGACTTTGGTTCTCAAGTGTCACCTAAATATCCGACGCTCAAATATACGCGTGGTAATTTTAGCAGCTTGTTCGGCTATGATGCTGACATCTACGGCTATCCAACCTGCCAGGGCTTCTTTGCTGTGGTGCTACCGAATTGTGGTGTCGCCTTGCCTGATCAGACACAGCGTAGCAGTCAAGAGCAGCCTGCACTAGGAGCGCTGACTTTGTCAGCCGGTGTCTTGGAGCCACCTTTTGATCCGACGAAAACCTATTATGAAATATTCGACATCCCCGTAGGTCAATCTGAGGTAACTCTGTCGGCGACAGCGAACAGCAGTAGTGCGACGATTACCATCAATAGACAATCAATCTCACAAGCAACGATACCACTGAATGCTATCGGAGCAACGACAGAGACCGGCGTCAACATTGCATTAACATTGGCGGATAAAAGCACCCACTATACGATAGTGCGCCCGCCGCAACCAGTATTGAGTGGGCAACCCACTGCACCGTGTGGCTTGGATGATATAGATAGAGACGACGACGGTCTAATAGAGATTTGCGATATAGAAGGATTGTATATGATGCGTTATCAGTTGGACGGTAGCGGTTATACAACCAACCCTTACACGAATAAAATAACCGCTGGGTGCGATGCTGTCGGTGGTTGCAGAGGCTATGAATTAGTCCGCAATTTAGATTTTAACAATACTACTCATTATAGAGATAGTAGCAATCAGGCAATATGGACTGTAGACAGCGATGATATAACTGATAGAGGTTGGCGTCCGATAGGCCATCCGACCCGCCCTTTTACTGCCATATTCATCGGCAACGGTTATACCATTTCTAATTTGGCAATCAACAGAAGTGATGCCAACTATGTCGGATTATTCGGTGATATAGCTAGCGATGCCGAGATAGGCGGTGTTGGTTTATCAGATGTTGATGTGCGAGGTGGATTTGTAGTTGGAGCTTTGGTCGCTCGCAATAGCGGTGGCACCATAGAGCATAGCTATATAGATGGCGATGTGTTAGGGCGCGACATGATGGTTGGCGGATTAGTGGGCAGTCACCTAGGACGCATCAATAACAGTTATGCGAGTGGGACAGTTTCAGGGAATACACAGGCTGGTGGCTTGGTCGGTAGTATTTTTATAACGAGTGCTGAGAGTACCAATAGTGTCGGCACGATTATCAACAGTTATGCAATTAACGATGTGGAAGGACAGTATTTCGTTGGCGGCTTAGTGGGTAGTAATAGCGGCAGCGGCTTGCTAAGCAACAGCTATGCTACTGGTAGTGTCAGAGGCATTTATAACATCGGTGGTTTGACCGGCTTAAATATCGGCAACATTGAAAATAGTTATGCCAGAGGTAATGTGGATGGCAGCAATGCCTGGATTGGTGGCTTAGTTGGCGAGAACCGAGGATCTATTGAAAACAACTATGTCAGTGGTGCGGTGTCTGGAGATAGAATGACTGGTGGATTAGCTGGTGCTAATAGCGGAACTATCACTAACAGCTACTGGGATATAGATACAAGCATGCAAACGACCAGTGCCGGCGGCCGTGGTTTAACGACCAACGAACTGCAAACATCCGATTTGCTTGATGGATGGTCACCAGAGCAGTGGGATGTTGCCGCCGGGCGATATCCAGTCCTAAAATATACAGCCGGCGATGACAATGAGAACCCGGCCTGTGACGATGAAGTAGAAACTGATCTACCACCTTGTGGGGTCGTATTGTCTGCACAAATTCCTGGTCTTTTGGATAGTCTCATCGTATCCGATGGTCTATTGACACCTGAGTTTGACCCACAGATACTTACCTATGGTGTGGCAGTCGATGCGGCTGTAGATTCAATAGAACTGCAAGCAACCGCGGTAGATAGTCTTATTACCATTCGTATTGATGAATCAGCGGAAGCATCAACAAATACCAATAGCATAAGTCAGACCATTCCCATCGTAGATGATGGCACTGAGATTACAGTTGAAGTGTTGGCACAAAACGAAATTACGGCGAGCACCTACACGATAGCCGTGACCCGTCTAGCGGCACCGCTGAGTAGCGATGCGAGCTTAAGTGCATTGGTGTTATCGGCAGGCACATTAAATCCAGACTTTGATAGTGAGACACTAGATTACACAGTGAGCGTTGCCAATGCGATAGACGCGATAACGGTCGCACCGACAGCAACTAATGCTAATGCAACTATCACGGTAGATGGTGAGGGAGTAGAGAGTGGCAGTGCAAGTAGTGCCATTGCATTAGCCGAAGGTGATGTCACCATGATTACGGTCGTGGTGACCGCACAGGATGACACGAAGAGCACCTACGCGATAGCAGTGACCCGAGCACCAAGACCCAGTGTGAGCTTAAGTGCATTGCCCACTTGTACTCAGGACATACCGGATACTGATGACGATGGTATACCAGCGGCTATGGATATAGATAAAGACAACGATGGTCTGATAGAACTATGCTCCTTAGAAGGATTGGATGCGATACGCCATCAGTTGGACGGTAGTGGCTACCAGGCGAGTAGCACTACAACCCGCATAATGACAGGTTGCCCGGATGATGGATGTTCCGGCTATGAACTGGTTAAAAGTTTAGATTTTGAGGATGCTGAAAGTTATGACAGTAGGAGCATTAATACGGCATGGACTACGGGTGAAGGATGGCTACCAATAGGCGAGGAAGGTGACGGTTTCAATTCGATATTTGAAGGCAATAGCAATACTGTATCTAACTTAATGATAGATAGACCTGATGATGACGGTATAGGTTTCTTCGCTGAGACTACTAATTCTAAAATTACTAATATCGGCCTGTTAAATGTAGTTATCACAGGAGATGCTAATGTAGGTAGCTTAGTCGGTACCAATTATAGTGATATAGCGAACAGCTATGCGACTGGTGATGTGACAGGCGATGAAGAGGTAGGCGGTTTAGTCGGCCACAATAATGGTGGTGATATAACGAACAGCTATGCGACTGGTGATGTGACAGGCAATGAAGATGTAGGCGGTTTAGTCGGCTACAATTTTGGTAGTATAACGAACAGCTATGCGACAGGCGATGTTACTGGGAATGAAAATGTAGGCGGTTTAGTCGGCTGGAACGAGGGTGCTATAACGAACAGCTATGCGACGGGTGGTGCGACAGGCGATAAAGAGGTAGGCGGTTTAGTCGGCACTAATGAGTTTAGTAGCAGTATAACGAACAGCTATGCGACTGGTGAGGTGACGGGCAATGAAGATGTAGGCGGTTTAGTCGGCGACAATGAAGGTAGTATTACGAATAGCTATGCGATTGGTAATGTGACAGGCGATGAAGAGGTAGGCGATTTAGTCGGCGACAATGAAGGTAGTATTACGCGTAGTAGTCCTCAGAGCACTGAGGCACTGCAGGCACCTACTACGGCAACCGGCATATATAGCGAATGGAGTATTGCCAATTGGGATTTTGGTAATTCATTGCAATACCCGGTGCTTAAATATACAAGAGGTCCTGATGAAAACAATCCGGCCTGTGGTATATCCGGACAACCTAACTGTGGCACTTTATTGCCTAGTTTTGACGCCAACTTAAGTGACTTGATGGTATCGGCAGGCACATTAAGTCAACCCTTTAGTAGTGACATACAAGACTACACAGTGATAGTTGCCAATTCGACGAGAACGATAACAGTGACCCCGGCAGCGAAACATCCGAGAGCAACTATCATAGTAAATATTGAGACAGTGGCTAGTGGTCGCGCAAGTGGAGACATTGACTTAGCCGAAGGAAGCACAACGACGATTACAGTCGTAGTGACTGCACAAGACGGAATTACGGCGAGCACCTACACGATAGCCGTGACCCGTCTAGCGGCACCGCTGAGTAGCGACGCAAGTTTAAGTGCATTGGTGTTATCGGCAGGCACATTAGCACCAGGCTTTAATAGCAATATACTAGACTACACAGTGTCAGTAGCAAATACGACGGCAACGATAACGGTCACACCGACGGCGAGGCATCCTGCTACAACTATCACGGTGAATGATGCAGCAGTAGATAGTGGCAATCCAAGTAATGCTATTGCCTTAACCGAAGGTAATGTCACCATGATTACGATCGTAGTGACCGCCCAGGATGACACGAAGAGCACCTATGCGATAGCAGTGACCCGTCTAGCGGCACCGCTGAGTCGTGATGCAAGCTTAAGTGCATTGGTGTTATCGGCAGGCACATTAAATCCAGACTTTGATAGTGAGACACTAGATTACACAGTGAGTGTTGCCAATGCGATAGACACGATAACGGTCGCACCGACAGCAACTAATGCTAATGCAACTATCACGGTGAATGATGCAGCAGTAGATAGTGGCAATCCAAGTAATGCTATTACCTTAACCGAAGGTGATATCACCACGATTATAGTCGTGGTGACCGCACAAGACAACGAAATGATAAATACCTATACGATAGCAGTGTTCCGAGAGCTTGATACGAGCTTAATTGTACTGCCCTCTTGTACTCAGGACATAGCGGATACTGATAACGATGGTATACCAGCCGCTATGGATATAGATAAAGACGGTGATGGTCTGATAGAACTGTGTAGCTTAGAAGGATTGGATGCGATACGCCATCAGCTGGATGGTCGCGGCTATCGAGCAAGTAGCACCGCAACCCTGATAACGACAGGTTGCCCTGATGATAGCTGTCGTGGCTACGAGCTGGTTCGGAGTTTAGACTTTGAAGAGGTTAACAGTTATGGTAGTGGGCGCATTAATACAGCATGGACGACGGCTGAAGGATGGATGCCGATAGGCAGTGAAGATCAACCATTCAGTGCAGTATTTGAAGGCAACGACCATACAATATCTAATCTAATGATAGATAGACATGCTGATAATATAGGTTTATTCGGTCAAACAGCTAACAATTCTCAGATTACTAATATTGGTTTGTTAAATGTAGATGTTACAGGGCGTGATCAGGTAGGCGGTTTAGTCGGCATAAACGAGGGTGATATAACGAAAAGCCATGCGACGGGTGATGTGACGGGCTGGAGTATTATAGGCGGTTTAGTCGGCAGGAACGGTGACTTCAATGGTGATGGTAGTATAACGAACAGCTATGCGACGGGTGATGTGACAGGCTCTTTTTTTAATGTAGGCGGTTTAGTCGGCTGGAATAACGACGGTGGTAGTATAACGAACAGCTATGCGACAGGTGATGTAACGGGCGGTGTTGTAGGCGGTTTAGTCGGCAGTAACGAGGGCGATATAACGAGCAGCTATGCGATAGGTGATGTGACTGGGGATGATGATGTAGGCGGCGGTAAAGTCGGCAGGGGGGATATTGATGTAGGCGGTTTAGCCGGCAGTAACGAGGGCGATATTACGAACAGCCATGCGACGGGTGATGTGAATGGGCTTCATAATGTAGGCGGTTTAGTCGGCGACAATGAAGATGGTAGTATAACGAAAAGCTATGCGACGGGTGCTGTGACAGGCGATTCTTATGTAGGCGGTTTAGTCGGCAATAACGGTGACTTCAATGGTGATGGTAGTATAACGAACAGCTATGCGACAGGTGATGTGCAAGGGCGGAGTCGGGTAGGCGGTTTAGTCGGCAACAATCATGGTAGTATAACGAACAGCTATGCGACAGGTGCTGTGACTGAGACTGGTGGCGAGGTAGGCGGTTTAGTCGGCAATAATGATGGTAGTATAACGAACAGCTATGCGACAGGTGATGTGACAGGCGATTCTTCTGTAGGCGGTTTAGCCGGCGACAATGGTGGTAGTATAACGAACAGCTATGCGACAGGTGATGTGACTGGGGATGATAATAGTGTAGGCGGTTTAGCCGGCGGCAATGTTAATGGTAGTATAACGAACAGCTATGCGACAGGTGATGTGCAAGGGCGGAGTCAGGTAGGCGGTTTAGTCGGTAACAATAATAATGGTGGTAGTATAACGAACAGCTATGCGACAGATGCTGTGACAGGCAGTTTTTATGTAGGCGGTTTAGTCGGCTCAAATTGGGGTGGTAGTATAACGAACAGCTATGCGATGGGTGATGCGCAAGGGCAGAGTCAGGTAGGCGGTTTAGTCGGTTCAAATTGGAGGAGTAGTATAACGAACAGCTATGCGACGGGTGCTGCGATTGGGGATGATGATGTAGGCGGTTTAGTCGGTGAAAATAATAATGGTGGTAGTATAACGAACAGCTATGCGACGGGTGCTGCGACTGGGGATGATGGTGTAGGCGGTTTAGTCGGCCGGAATAACGACGGTGGTAGTATAACGAACAGTAGCCCTCAAAGTACTGAAGCACTGCAGGCACCCACTGAGGCAACTGGCATATATAGCGAATGGAGTATTGCCAACTGGGATTTCGGTACTGCATTGCAATATCCAAGGCTTAAATATGCTACAGGTCCCGATGCCAACAATCCGGCATGTGGCAATGCTGGGCAACCTCGCTGTGGCACTTCATTGCCTAATCAAATTCCTATCAGTAGTGGTGCGAGCTTAAGTGACTTAACCCTAACGGATAGGGTGGGTGGGACTCTAGTCTTAATAAAGCCAGATACTTTTGACGAGAATACATTTGAGTATACTGCACGTGTGCTACATACGGTATCGACGCTTACAGTGGTGGTATTGGCGACTGATAATGAGAATGCAACGATTAGAGTAGGCGGAACTGAAGTGTTAAGTGGTGTAGAGATTGATGTGGGATTAGCTGAAGCAGGAACTTCAACGGATATAGAAATAGTAGTGACTGCGCAGGATGGAATTACCACGAGGACCTATACGGTAACCGTGAATCGTGCTGCAACGCCGGCAGATAATGATGCAACACTGTTTCATTTAGCACTGTTGGCAAATGGCGAAGCGCTAAACTTGGGCTTTGATAGCAGCGTGACGACTTATACGGTGAATGTAGCCAGTACGGTAGATGATTTAGAAGTGGTCCCAGTGGCAAACGATAATCTCAATGCGAGAATTGAGGTAAATGGCGTGGGCGTGGTTAGTAATCTCCCAACGAGCATTACCTTAATCGAAGGTGAGACGACGACGATTACAGTCATGGTGACCGCCCAAGACGGAAGTAGGACGGAAACCTACACGATAGCAGTGCGTCCTGTTGCCGGCATCCGTGTTCGGGTTAAAGTCTTCCTAGAAGGGCCACTACGCTAGACCTGTAGCAACGGTTTTAGGGAGTTTCCGTCAGAATAGATCTGCGACTAAGCGATCTACCTTTACCGCATTTTTTATGCATCGCCTGACCTGTCGTGGCATCGTACAGTAGCAACGGTTTTAGGGAGTTCTAATCAGAAGAGGTCTGCTATTAAGCGGTCTACCTTTGCCGCATGTTTTATGCATCGGCTGGCCATAGCGAAGAGTGGTGTCGGCGCCAATATCGTCTATCGCTAGAGCGATACGATTTTAGATCAAAGTTATGCTGCGCTGGGAAGTCAAAAATTAATGCGCCGCTGAGTGCAGTATCCAATACTTGAATACCTCGGCTATAGTAACGAGCGATAATATCAGGCTTGGGCAATGCATAACGGTTGCCATAACTGCACTAAATAAGCCGAATCTAAATATATCTGTCGTGGCATTGTACGTGCCAGATACACAGTAACTATTGTGCTGTATAATAAAAATCTCATTAAAAAAACGACTTCATGGGTGGTTTGGAAAGCCTGTTCAACAGTGAGTCACATACAAATATAAAGAATGAATCGTAGCGAACCATAATGGATGATACATTGAAATCTTTTGGGATAGTTTTGGTACTTGCATTAATGTTGTGGCAACCTGCGGTTGCTCAACAAACTGCGTTGCCTCTGTGTGCATAGTTTATCGAAAAAATGTTTCTGGCACTATACAATCTCATCCACGCTACGGCCCTGAAAAAGAAGAAAAGTAATCATCAATAATAACTATTAATTGTATTTAGGGAGAAACTAAAAATGAGAATAATAAATTATTCCATTGGATTAATACTACTGGTATTACTGGTTCAAAGCAGTGCTTATGGCCAATTTACATTTGTTCCGAGCCGTTTCCAATATGATGCCAGCCCCTTTTGCTCTTCGTGTAATCCTGAGGATGGTATATTACATTGGTATTTTGATTTAGATTCAATTCGCATAATAGATGCCACAGAAAGCGAATCGGCTAAATTTCAAATTACTATCCAAAATAGATTTTCTCGTACAGTTTCTACTAGTGCTTTAAACCAGCGAGTAGAGGCGCTTAGTATGGCGATTTCTTCTAACATAGATGCCTTTGCTGACTTAGAAAATTCATGTGAAGTAGAATTCTCATCAAATTTCTTGTCAGTGAGCGATGGAGGTCGACTAAATAATTCATATAGTGTCATTATAAGCAATGCATTCTTTGGTGGTAATGCATCAGCAATCAGTATCAATATGCTTGCCGCCGACTTCTTTAATCTGTTTCGAACGCCTTTTGTTGATAGAGACCAAATAGTATCTGTTGGTGCTAGACCTCAGGATACTTATACCCTAATATGTGATATTGAAAATACTGACCAAGAAGCAGGCTTTGCATTTAATGCCTCTGTTGTTTTTGAGGGGAGTTCATTTCGGTTATATACAGACCCATTTTCTAATGCTTTTGATGATGTTATTCAGAGGCCAGCGTCACAATTAGCTGACAACGATTTACGTGGCTTTAGGCTAGACGGTAAGACTTGGGCAAAGGATTATGCTCGCTATGGCGATGGCACAGGAGTGCGCCTTAGATTTTCAGAAGGTATACAAACGCAATTAAACACTCAAAATTTTGTTGTGTTAGATACTAGTGATGCACCTTTAGTGATTGACGGTTCGACTGTAACCATAGCAAGTGTTGAGCATATAGCTGATGAATCTTATGCTAATGTTGTGCTTAGTTCTGCAGTGAGTGGCGGTATATTAAGGCTTGTTTCTACGGCGACAAATGTTGTTATCGATGCTCGTGGTGAAACATTGGCAAATGACAATTTCCTTGCTTCACTAGAATATGATGCAGATGCACCCCGCGTTATTGTTGTTAGCGAGCCCATATCCACATTGACAACAGCAGAACAACAAATAGTAGATGCAGACAGCAGCAATAATTATTCGGTAAGAGCAATAACTTTTAGCTCACCAATTAGTGTTGCCACTATAGACGAAGGAGATATATGTGTTACCGCAACCCCTAATGGATCTTGCGTGACAGGAGATACACCTGCTGTTGCTAACATTGATGGTGGTTCTGAACCCATGACTACGACCATAAGAGTGCTAATCAATGAAGGGGATGGTAAGACAGAGATTAGCGGAGGATCACTAGAGTTTAGGCGCAATGCTATCCTGGGTGCCGACTATAGAGTAGTTGAAGATTATCAACAGCCATTACGAGGTATTATTGATATAGCAGATACTCAACCACCAGTCATTGCAATTACCGGAGCTGAAGCGACTGCTGATGATAATAATCTGCTACTGTATACGATTACATTCACCGTAACAGCTGATGAACCTGTCCCAACACTAAATGATATAGACTCTTATACATTGCTGCGCCTACTTACAGATGGAAGTGTTACTGTAGAAATTACACCTGCTACTCAAAGTATCTCAGGCAACGACCGTCGAGCAATGCTCGAATATACTTACACATTTGCCGATGAAGATGCGTTGCGCAATACAGCTGGCTTCGTGTTGGCACGGTCTTCAGACACTACATTAGTTGATACCGGTGGCTTGAGTCCTGAAATTGGGCCAAATGGAGGACTAGATCCCAGTAATGATGATGCGGTAGCAGTAGAGCGTGCTGATACAAGCTTAAGGAATTTGGTAGTGTCGGAAGGTACATTAAACCCAGACTTTAATAGCAAGACACTGTCCTACACAGTGTCAGTAGCAAATATGACGACAATGATAACGGTGATGCCGACGGCGAGCGATGCTGATGTGATAAGCATCACAGTAAATGGTGACGCAGTAGATAGTGATAACGCAAGTATTGCCATTGACTTAACCGGAGGAGG
>JACONC010000023.1 GCA_014323925.1 Chromatiales bacterium
GATATGGCTATCAAGACTTAGAGTACTTGACTTTGAAGATTAGGCAGTTGTCTACACCTTATTTACCCCTCGATTGTGTGACTAAAACTTTCTAGTCCCGCACTATACCTATCTGGCATTATACAGAACAATCATATGACTTTGACAATTTTGGGGCGACATAACACGGCTGATAATTAACCCTCAAAATAATAAGCCAAATTAGAATATCTGCAATTTAAGTGTGAGTACAACTGATTAGACCTCAAGCCAACCTCTGCTGAGCTTAATAAAAAATAGAAACCGTTGTGGTGATTTGCATATTTCAGTATATAATTCCGTTACCTGTTTGATCGTTACTTGCTTGATGTTTTGTTGATCTTCTTTAGATAAGTCTGTTTCATTGAAAAATGCATGATAGGTATAGAGATTGAAGGATGATAGAAAATAGGAACTTAAAACTACCGAATAAAGCACCAGATAGAATAGCAACACCAACTGCAATAGTAGTCGCGATGCTATTTTCACTATTATGGATAACCTCTCTGTATGCTGCCGACGAGCAGTCTGGCTTAGGCCCGGTTATTCCCAAAGCCAAAGGCGAGCAGTGTGTGGAACCGACTGAAGTCATGCGCCGTCGCCATTATCAGTTTATATTACACCAACGCGATGAGACCGTGCATCAAGGCATACGCACTGCGCAGTATCGTTTTACGCGTTGTATAGACTGCCATGTACAACCGACGGCAGCCGGCGATTATCCGCGCCATTATGAAGACACCCACTTTTGCACTGCGTGTCATCGTTACAGCAGTGTTAGCATAGATTGCTTTCAGTGCCATGCGGATCGCCCTAAAGAAGCCTATTCGACGATGAAATCGAGCATAAATCCTATGCCGACACCTGAACGACAGCACAGTGATTTATCATTAAGGTTGATAAAACAACATTTGGGCGACAATGACTGAGAACAAACAAAATACCCTCCCTATCTCTGAGGAACGACGAGAGTTTATGCGCAAAGGCAGTGCGTTAGCGGGAGGATTGATGGTGGCGCCAGGTGTATTTTTGTATAGCATGCCGCTGGCGAGACCACTGCATGAGCCGGTAACAGATGCGGTGCGTTGGGGGATGTTAGTGGATGTAAACGCTTGTGCAGACGGTTGTAATGCCTGTGTCGATGCGTGCAACGAGGAACATGGTCTGCATAGTCTAGGGCGGCCGGCGACCGACGCGCAGTGGATACGCAAGCTGACTGTCAAGGATAAAGCGACAGGTCATCAAAAATCTTTTCCGGTGATGTGTCAGCATTGTGAGAAACCCCCGTGTGTTGATGTTTGTCCGACCGGCGCATCTTTTAGGCGCGCCGACGGCATCGTACTGGTTGACAAACATACCTGTATCGGATGCCGTTATTGCATGATGGCATGTCCTTATAAGGCGCGTTCTTTTATACACGAGGCATTGGATAATCAGTTGCCGCACGCACCACGCGGTAAAGGCACTGTTGAAAGTTGCACGCTATGCGTGCATAAGGTGGATCGCGGCGACGGCACCACTGCGTGTGTACAAGCATGCGAGCGAGAAGGACATAATGCGCTTATTTTCGGTGATTTGAACGATCCCAAAAGCGAGATTTCTAAGCGTCTGGAGAAGCACGGTGGGGTACAGATTCGTGCCGATTTAGGCCTCAACACTGGGGTGAGATACCAAGGCTTATAGATTGATGGCAACTGTAGTCTCACATAAACTTACTCGCTATAGTACGATGCCGGCAAATAGTCCGGGCTTCTTTATATTGCTCGGAATTTTAGCGTTATTGATATTGGCCGGCATAGGGGCTGCCTACTATGTTGAACACCAAGGGCACTATGTGACTGGGATGAACAACCAAATTGTTTGGGGTGTGCCGCATGTGTTTGCAATACTATTAATAGTGGCGGCATCAGGTGCTTTGAATGTGGCATCAGTTGCTTCGGTGTTCGGGAAAGTAGATTACAAACCATTGGCGCGTCTCTCTGGCTTGCTGGCCATCGCATTATTGAGTGGCGGCCTTGCGGTTTTGGTTCTCGACTTAGGTCGCCCGGATCGTTTAATCGTCGCCATGACCTATTACAATTTCAAATCTATATTTGCTTGGAACATATTCCTCTACACTGGTTTCTTTGTTGTAGTAATCGTTTATTTATGGATGATGTTTGAACGCAAGATGGCACCCTATATAAAGCCGGTTGGAATGATTGCACTGCTCTGGCGTATTACGCTAACTACGGGTACCGGTTCTATATTCGGATTTTTGGTGGCCCGCCAAGCCTACGACGCCGCGGTGATGGCACCAATGTTTATTATTATGTCTTTTGCTTACGGCCTTGCTGCTTTTATTTTAGTGCTGATGGCTGCGTGTTATTTAACCAAGCGGCCGCTCGGCGATTATATATTATTTAGATTGAAAAACCTGCTTGCGGTGTTCGTAGCAATAGTACTCTATTTTGTGGTGGCTTATCACATAACCAATCTTTATGTTGCCGAACATCAGGGTATACAATCCTTTATACTGACCGGCGGTAACATATACACCTGGCTGTTCTGGGGCGCACAGATAGGTGTCGGTAGTTTATTGCCGCTAGTGCTGTTTTATAGTCCTGCGACTTGCCGCCGTCGTGCTGCAACCATAAGCGGATGCATTTTAGTGTTGCTCGGCGCATTCGCTCAACTGTATGTAATTATTGTAGGCGGCCAAGCGTATCCGTTAGTGATGTTCCCCGGCATGATAGAGCAAAGCAGTTTTTACGACGGTGTCGTTGCCCAGTATATTCCGAGTTTGCCTGAGTTTGTGCTGGGTATAGGGGGCATTGCACTTGCATTGGCTATTTTGGTTTTCGCACTTGCAGTACTGGACTTTCTACCCGATGATTTATCCGACAAACAGCTTGGGGTGGAGCCACCACCGGAAACTAAATAAGAAAGGGGGTTTCATGCAACAGACAGTAGCCGATGTAATTGGGTCAATCAATAGTATCGTATGGGGAGCACCGATGCTGATTATTATCGTCGGGGTCGGCATGTTCCTGACTGTAGGATTATCGCTCTTACCGCTTAGGAAAATCGGCCGCGGTTTCGTATTGCTGTGGCAAGGGCGTGTACCACAAGGCGATGGGGACATCAGCGCTTTTCGTGCCTTGATGACCGCACTATCTGCCACTATAGGCACTGGTAATATCGCCGGCGTTGCAACTGCCATCGTATTGGGAGGACCAGGTGCCGTTTTTTGGATGTGGATAACTGCTTTGGTAGGTATGGCGACTAAATACAGCGAGGCCGTCTGTGCGGTACACTTTAGAGAAACTGATAGTACTGGTAAGCATATAGGCGGTCCTATGTATTATATACAAAACGGATTAGGTCCTAAATGGAAATGGTTGGCAGTGGTTTTTGCGGTGATGGGAGCCATTGCTGCATTCGGCATAGGCAACATGGTGCAGTCTAATTCAATAGCCGATGCTCTGGACGATGAAAATATTGATCCACTGATCAGTGCGATTGTGCTGTTCATATTGGTTTCAATGGTGTTAATCGGCGGTATTACTCGCATTGCAGTATGGGCTGGAAAAATAGTGCCTTTTATGACCTTTTTCTATATTCTAAGCGGTCTTATTATTTTGGTTATTAACTATGATGCGATACCGGCAGCTCTAAGCCTGATCGTGACGAGTGCGTTTACCGGCACTGCGGCGACTGGTGGTTTTGCCGGTGCTGCGGTCGCCGCAGCAATACAATTCGGCATTGCCAGAGGTGTGTTTTCCAACGAAGCCGGTTTAGGTAGTGCGCCGATTGCACACGCCGCCGCTAAGACCAACAATCCGATAACCCAGGGACATATTGCGATGTTGGGCACTTTCATAGACACTATTATTATCTGTTCGATGACCGCGCTGGTAATAATTACCACTGGCGTATGGTCTAGCGGTGAGACCGGTGTTGATTTAACCGCGCGAGCCTTTGACAGTGCGCTGATAGGAGGGCATTATATTGTTATCTTCTCGCTTGTTATATTTGCATTTACCACAATACTAGGTTGGAGTTATTACGGTGAGAAGTGCTGGCAGTATCTGTTTGGTGTTAAAAGCGTCTCGATTTATAGGGTTGCGTGGGTTGCTGCAGTTTTTGTAGGTCCTTTGGCACTCACTTGGAAAGAAACCGCTCGTGCCGGCATAGATTTAATTTGGCTAACTGCCGACACACTCAATGCTATGATGGCACTGCCTAATTTAATCGCCTTGCTGCTGCTGTCCCCTATCGTGATACGACTAACGCGTAAGTATTACCAAGTCAATTAGATTGTATAGAGGAATGATATGGATAAGGAACTGACATTATAATGTATACAGAGCAAGAATGTCGCACTTTGATAGATAGACAACTAATAAACGCTGGCTGGTTCTTCAATACTCATCAAAAAAATGTTTTTCAAGAACGTCCTAAGCATGATATAGAAATAAGGAATCTAGGGGGGTTGAGACCTGATTATATTCTTTATAGTAATGATAACCCATTAGCGATTATTGAAGCTAAAAAAGAAAATGGTGATTTTGCCGGAGCTAAAAGAGATGGCTTCACAAAGGCAGAGAAAATAAGATGTCCTATCGTATATGTGAGCGACAGTATGTTTACAGAAGCGTATTTGGTTGATGGTGATAGGGTTCTCCACAGAAATAAAAATAAAGTTATCAATTTTTTACAAGAATCTGAGTTATTAGAACATAGAACATCAGCAGAAGTAGATGATGAAAACCTGATAAGTACGGCAAAGGAATTAATACATGTTTTTAAACAAGCAGACAATATCTTGCATGCATCAGGGAAAGAGCAAGGGATGCCTCGCTTATTAGAGTTTTCCAATGTTTTATTTGTAAAAATGCTGCTTGATATTGATAAAGCGAAAAAGAAAGTTAGCGAGTTCAACTGGAGCGAAATCACTACCAAAAGCGAAGATGTAATAGTCGAATACTTCAATCATATAATCTCACAATATAACAAAAATTATAAAAACATATTAGAACAGTCTACAGTAAACGGGAGGGTTCTAAAATCATTAGTTAATCTTGTAGAAAATATGGGAAATCTAGAGAAGATAGATTTTGATATAAAAGGTGAGGCCTTTGAATACTTTCTAAAATCGTATCAAGACAAGCATAGTGATTTGGCACAGTATTTTACGCCACGGCACATTATCCGTTTTATTCTGTCGCTAGCTAATCCTAAAATTGGGGATAAGATATATGATCCGTTTTGCGGTACAGGCGGGTTTTTAATTCAAGCGTATAAGCATATTGAAAGAAATACTAAGTTGGAGACGGAAAAGAAAAGAAAATTAAGAAAGGAAACTGTTTATGGGCAAGATAATAGTGGGTCTTCTCGTATTGCTAAGATGAATATGATTTTGGTTGGAGATGGTCATTGTAATATAGAATACAAGAACACACTGGAAGATGAACCGAAAGACATATACGATTTTGTTATGACTAATATACCTTTCAATCTAAAACCAAACCCAGTGAAAAATAATATGAAGTGTATAAGATACTGTATCAATTCCCTAAACGATAAAGGGAAGGCTTTTATTATTGTTCCATATTCAATAATGGAGCAAACATATGAAGAATTTAGACAGGAAATATCTGCTTATTTAGAAAGATTTATTAAGCTGCCTCATTATGTCTTTAATCCATATACAAATGCACAAACACTTATACTTGTGTTAAATAAGAATAAGAAAATAGATGGATATAAAACTGATAAATATAAATATATTGAAATAAAACATGATGGTTTTAGTGCGAATAATTTAAGAGAGCCTATTGAAGAGAATGACATTGAAAAGATTCAAAAAGGAATCCTTAAATTTAAGGAAACTGATACCTTTGGAGAAATAAAGAATGTGGCGGATTTAGTAAATGGTGATCGATTGTCAACTTATTTAATTCCTCAAAACAATAATATCACTCTAGAAAATGACTGTTATTATCATGAACCTTTAATCTCTTGTGATAATACAATAACTACAAGAAGAAAAAGGCTTGGTAGAAATATTGGTGGTCGAGGGGCGAAAGTGAAAAAGCTCATAAAGAAAGGAGATTTAGTTATATCTACACTCCACACCCAAAACGGCTTGTTTGCTATTGCAGATAAAGAATATATCGGAACTTCTCAACTTATTTATAAGATAAATGAGAACAAAATTGGTGTTGATACTTTGCTTTATTTGCTGAGGAAAGAAATTAGAAAATTAGAAAAATCTGATGTAGTTGGTAGAGAAACATACAATAGAGATGAGATAGAGAACTTAGTAATCCCTCATCCAACTGAGGAGATTGAAAAAAAGGTTAAAGAACTAAGAGAGATAGAAATAAACATTGAAAAACTAGAAGCGAAAAGAAAAGAGATACTAAAATGAAACAAAAAGACCATAAGCTTATAAAACTAGGCCAGTTCACCGAACCGTATATTCTTTACTGGCGTGATAAGAAGAGCGTACTAAAGGACCGCTCTGCACTTTTGCGAAGCCCATGGCATAACCAAGTGCTGCGAGTTTTTTGAATTCGTCTGGGCTTAGATACCGTTGTACTGGCATATAACCGTCACCGGGCTGCAGGTATTGCCCTAAGGTAATGTAGTCGACCTTATGAAAAATTAGATCGCCCATAACAGCTTCTACCTCTGACAAGTCCTCTCCCAATCCGAGCATCAAACCGGATTTAGTCGGAATGTCAGGAAAGCGCTTTTTATGCGCAAGCAACAGATGCAATGAACCATGGTAATCAGCCCCGCGCCGCACATTTCTATATAAACGAGGCACGGTCTCTATATTATGGTTGAAAACATCACAGGGGGCATTGCTCAATGTTGTCAGTGCTTGGTCAACGCGTGCTCTAAAATCAGGCACTAAAATCTCTATTTTTATATTTTCAACCTTTAGTCTAATAGCCGAGATGCACGACGCAAAATGGCCTGCACCGCGATCCTCTAAGTCGTCTCTATCAACTGAGGTGATGACTACATAGTCCAATTCTAGCTCGGCAATGAGGTGTGCGAGACGCTCAGGTTCACCAGGGTCGGGGGGCGATGGCCGACCGTGTGCGACATCGCAGAACGCACATCGGCGCGTGCATATATCTCCTAAAATCATAAATGTTGCAGTAGATTGGGAAAAACATTCTGGTAGATTTGGACATTTTGCTTCTTCGCAAACGGTGTGTATGTTTTTATTTCTCAGTAATTCCCGTATATGCTGAATACGTGGATTATCGCGAAGTTTGATGCGTAACCACGGTGGCTTCCTGCCGACCGCTAGTGCAGGGGCAGCGCTAATATAACGACTGGGTATTTTATGACTACCGCGTTTATGCGTTGCCGGCTTATGACGAGAAGATAACATTGTTTTTGTTATGCAAGTTTAGTTGTGATGCCAAGATATCGGCTAGCTGATAACAAGCATCGGCAATATCTAAATGCACATCGTAGTTCGCTACCTGGGTCATCTTGATACCCTCAAGTCCGCATGGAATAATTGAATCAAATGGCATTAAGTCCATATCCACATTCAGCGCAACCCCATGATAGCAACACCCCTGATAGCTAGACAAAGCGAGCGATGCGATTTTTGCTTGTGATACATAGATTCCTGGCGCCCCCGGCATCCTTTGCGCAGAAATGCCATAGCGGGCTAGTAAAATAATTACGGCCTCCTCAAGTATGTGTATATAAGCCCTCAGCGAGATACCAATGCGCCTTAAATTTAGCAATGTATATAAAATTGCTTGGCCTGGTCCGTGATAACTCATCAGTCCACCGCGATCGCTAGCCACTATCGGAATAGAACCGGTGCCTTTTACGATATCCGAGGTTGCTGGTCGTCGTCCTTGGGTGTATACGGCTTCGTGCTCGAGTAGCCAGAATTGGTCGGGACTTTGTGCGTTACGGCTATGCGTATAGAGGCGCATTTCACGATATATATCGTTATAGACGCATCGTCCTCGCCATAGATAATCAACGCTTAAAGTGCTACAAGACATCGTTGGTAAGAAAGCTCTCCGATCCTCAATTTATTTCTGAGTTATTACTAAATAAGATACAATATGCACTATGTTAGCACTATTAAAAAGAGATTAACGGACTACACTAAAAAATTTAGGAGAATAATATGACTTTATATCGTGTGGTGGCAGCGGTTGTTGGTTTGGCTCTGATGATTGCTGCTTATCTTCTAGCACAGCAATAATTCATAACAATCAAAAATAGAGTGAAATCGTGCGTTTTATAATTAAACGCCCACGGTGTTTATTATTTTTGGCACTTATCTTAAGTGCAGCTTTGGATGCGGAATCCGTTATTATTACTGAGCAAGCAAAAGTTCCTAACGATACGATGGAGGTACTCTTTGTCGCAAAGGCATTGAGTAATACACCTGAATCTGCGGTACAGGATGCTGTTACATTGACCGACTGGGCTTTTTCTTATCAGAACAGTTATCCCAAACTAATGATGCTGCGGGCAACGCCTCAAAGAGCGCAATACTACGATCCGCAGAAACGTCTTATTGAATGGTCTGCTTCGCAAGAAATTAAAGTTAAGGGTAACGATTTAGAAGATATGCGTGCCTTAGTAAGCAATCTGGTCGATCGACTGGAACCAGTGAGAGTAAGTTTTCTATTATCCGAGAAAAAACGTGCCGAGGTTGAGCAAATCTTACTCAATAAGGTTTTAGAACGCTACGACTATGAATTCTCATATCTCAGCGAGCAGTCGCAAAATTATATTAGGATAACCGCCAATAACCTGTCCAGCAAAACTAATCAGCTGTTATCCGATACTTTCTTAAAAGCCGAGGGTTTGAATGTTGATTTTCAACCGGGTTTTAGCGTCATCAAAGTAGAACTAGTACGCACTTAAGCCGACTGACCGTTCATCGTCTTATATAGACCGTTTGATACTAAAGACCTTGCTTGGCACGACGCTCAGCAATTATTTTAATTGCTATGGCAGCGATAAGCATACAAAGCGCAAGGCAGGGATTTACATTAATAGAGATACTACTAACACTGGCATTAGCTGCCTTTGTCTTGGCAATTTCCATCGCGTTGTATCAATACGCCAAGCAAGCATACATAGATAACGGTGCACAATTAAGGGTGACGGAAAAGCTGATAGCTTCTAAGCGTATTTTCAGCGAGACTCTAAACGGTAGCATTAAAAGTTGTAGTGCAGCACCGACCCGACTCAGTTTGGTGAATAGTACACAGCTGTGGTTACAGGCTGGCGCCTCGGCAGTAGAAATTTATCCTGGGCAAAACAATATCAGTAGCTTTAAGCGAGTCGGAGATAAAATTGGCGAGCGCGACATAGATAGCGATGTGCTACTACTACGCGCCGCACGATTACCAGCGACATCGCTAGTCGCACACAGCATAGAAAATAATAAGTTTATCGCTCAAAACAGTATTGGGCTGACCCGCAGTGGACTTGCGATCGTCTGCGATGAGAATGCCGCAGTTGTATTTCAAGTAGCTTATACGACCGGTCGCCACATACACTACGCTGGTGGCGGTATTGCCCCCGGAAATTGCGCAAATGCGTTTAGCGATGAACGATGTGGCGGTAGCTATCGTTTTGCCAAAGGCGCGTTGTTAGCACACTACACACCGACGATCTTTTATATAGCGAACAGCCACGCAGGACCGGCATTGTATAGACAAAAGCCGATAATTTTTCGCCGCCATGGTAATCGCCGTCTATCCATGCGTGCACAAGAACTGGTGTCGGGAATTATGCGCTTACATGCGGCAGCCGATTTTTCACCAAGCAAGCAAAACAACGGTCTAGCACTGCAACTCACCATAGCGAAAGATGCTCATAGTCGCTCTGATCATTATGAAACATATATGTACACCTTGCCGTTATAGTTTCCCGAAGCGTGGCATGATATTACTTTTAATGTTGGTATTGGCTGCGCTGACCAGTCTGCTAGCAACGACTAATCTAGAGCGTAACCGACAGCGCACCTTGCTCGATGGTGCAGTGGCAATACGCATGCAAACCGATGAAGTGCTAACTCAGGCCTTAGATCAAGGGATTATTTATGTAGAAAAACGACTCAGGATAGAAGATTTTGATGTTGCGCGGCGCGGCATCTATAAAACCGTTGATAGCAATAGACTGAAATACGATTATCGTCGTTTTGCGCTTCCAGCACAAAGCTCTGTCGCCGGTGTACATAGCGGTTTTTGGATTGAACTGTTTTCTAAAGGTGCCACTATGCAGAACATAAAAGGCAAGTATTATTTAAGTTGCAGGTTGTTGATTAGTGCTTATGCAGAGAGCGCCGATTCACCAGTATCGCTGTCACAAGCTCTGGTTGAAACCACCTTGCCTACTCTGGCTATGCCGACATCAGATACTCAAGTGGTTACACTTCAGTCATTAGCTGATGCTAAGGTTATTGCAACCAGAGTCTTTAACTGAGGTGGTGAGATAGTGCAGAAGGGATTTACACTATTGGAACTGGTTATAGTCATTGCGATTGTTGCTTTGCTACTGACTGTTGCGTTGCCCAATTACCATCGCTACGGTGAGAGATTGTCAATCATTGACGCTCGACACAAGTTAATAGAGATAATGTATTTAGAAAATCGATATTTTACTGAGCAATCCACCTATACTACTGGACTGAGATCGGATTTAGGCATAGAGAAATTAATATCCGAGCGCGGTGATTATCGTATAACTGCCAGTGCTTGTGGTACCGGCATACACCATTGTGTGCAGCTCACAGCACTTGCAATAAAAGGTGATAAGCCGCATTTATCTATCGATTCCTTTGGTAATAAAAGTCCATCTGAACTCTGGAAGTGACTATAAAACAATACATACATTGGTTGAGGGAAGCTGCATTATAATAAACAACTATTACGGATGAACAGGGAATGACCCCGATGACTGATCAAGCGATACACATCAGAAACGACTGGCAACAGCAAGAGATAACAGCTCTTCTGGCAATGCCGTTTAACGATCTTTTATTTAAGGCACAGAGTATACACAGAGCGTTTCACGACCCACAAAAAATACAAATCAGCACTTTGTTATCTATTAAAACGGGAGGTTGTCCAGAGGACTGCACTTATTGTCCGCAGAGCGTTCATTACAACACCGGCCTTGATACTGAGCGTTTACTCGATGGTGCGACGGTAGTTGACGCAGCTCGCCGCGCCAAAGCGTGCGGTGCCGATCGCTTTTGCGTGGGCGCTGCGTGGCGATCTCCGACTGATAGAAATCTAGAACGAGTGGCGGAGATGATTTCGGCAATAAAAGCTCTGGGGCTGGAGACTTGTGCGACATTAGGCATGTTGAGCGAAGCACAAACGCATAGACTAGCCGCCGCTGGACTTGATTATTACAACCATAATTTAGATACTTCGCCAGAGTTTTACGGCAATGTCATAACCACGCGTACCTACCAGGACAGACTGACTACACTAAAGCGCGTCAAGAAAGCCGGTATAAAAGTCTGCTGCGGTGGCATCCTCGGCATGGGTGAGTCGCGCGCTGACCGTGCTGCGCTACTTCGTCAACTGGTAAATCTTGACGAGCATCCCGAATCGGTGCCGATTAATTTATTAGTGCAGGTAGAAGGCACTCCTTTATACGGAACTAAAGCATTGGATAATCTTGAGTTTATACGCACTATTGCAGTTGCTCGCATCATTATGCCTAAATCGTGGCTACGGTTGTCGGCTGGTCGTGAAACAATGTCCGAAGAAATGCAGGCATTATGTTTTTTTGCCGGCGCCAACTCGGTTTTTTACGGAGAGAAACTACTGACTACCGCCAATCCTAAAACAGAGCGTGATGCCGATTTATTCAAACGGCTTGATCTGCAAACCATTTCTACCCGCCAATAGACATATTCCCGAACTCTATTTGAAAAATCTGCATTCTATTATTGATCAACAATACCGCCTAGGCCTCTATCGTCAAAGGCGTATTATTTCTCGTTATCAAGAGGCTTCGCGAGTATTGAACGGGCAAAAAAAACGCCCAGTCATATCATTCTCAAGCAATGATTATCTAGGTCTTGCTAACGACCCTGATGTCGTTAACGCCTGCATTGAAGGGGCACGCCGCTACGGTAGCGGTGCCGGTGCCTCTTGCCTAATTGACGGTTATACGCAGGCACACCAAGAACTCGAAGAAGCCTTAGCTCAGTTCTTATCTAGAGAGCGTGCACTGGTGTTTTCCAGCGGCTACCTAGCCAATTTAGGCATACTGACAACATTGGCTGATAGACACACCGTTATCTATGCCGATAAGCTCAACCACGCATCACTGGTTGATGCTGCATTATTGTCTCGTGCTAACTTGCAGCGTTACGCACATACCGACACGGTGGCTTTGCGCGACCATCTAAGCCAAGAGAAAAACGACGCAATTGTTGTAAGCGATGCGGTATTTAGCATGCAAGGAGACATCGCACCATTGACTGAGCTATCCAACATCTGTGCTGATTATACTGCGACCTTAGTCGTTGATGATGCGCATGGTTTAGGTGTATTGGGCGCCGGCGGGCGTGGTACTTTGGAACACTTTGGCTTGAATCAAACGCAAGTGCCAGTAGTGATGGCAACTTTGGGTAAATCATTGGGGGCTTCTGGTGCATTTGTTGCCGGCAGCGCTGATTTAATCGAAGTATTGATACAGAAAGCACGCACTTATATCTATACAACAGCCTTACCCCCACCAATGGTGTGTGCCGCTCGCGCAAGCCTTGAGATTATCCAAAACGATAATACACGGAGAGAGATTTTGCACAGGAATATAAACTTATTTAGAAGCGCAGTTGCCGAACACGGCATCTCTTGCCTAGACTCAGCAACCGCAATACAAGGCGTGATTGTCGGCGATGCCAAATCAGCTGTGGCATTAAGCGAGGCGCTATTGGACGAAGGATTGCTAGTCGTCGCAATTCGCCCACCAACCGTGCCACTTGGGACTGCGCGGCTTAGAATTATGCTATCGGCAGCCCACTGCGAAGAGGATATCGTTCATCTCGTTAAAAGTCTAGCGAAATTACTGCCTCTAATTTCACGCTGATCTCTTGGTCCTTAAACAAACAGGATTCGGCCTTTATCTTAACTAGCACGCAGAACTGAGATTACCCACCTATTAGAAATTCTTTATGATAACTATCAAGCTCCGCTATATACTCTAGATAGATCTTATAACACTTTGAATGGGTGGGTTGCTTCTTTACATCCCTAAGGGCATTGTCTGTTTTTTTATCCCAAATACCATATACATTAACAGATTTATCACTGGAGTTAATACAATAGTCATTGTAGCTTGATTGGAAATATCTAATGATGGCTATTCTTTTTTTATTGAAGTCGTCCTCTGCCCCCTTGTCGTCACCTAAATTTCTTTTACTAATACCTCTATTATAGTATGCAGAAGCATTGTTGGGGTCTAATATTATCGCTTTAGTGTAATCATCAATCGCACCTTTGTAGTCGCCTAATTCGGCTTTACTTAAACCTCTGTTATTGTATGCAGAAGCAAAGTTTGGGTCTAATTCTATTGCTTTATTGTAATCGTCAATCGCACCTTTGTAGTCACCTAATTTGTCCTTACCAATAGCTCTGTTGTAGTATGTGGTAGCATTGTTTGGGTCTAATCCTATCGCTTTATTGTAATCGTCAATTGCGCCTTTGTAGTCGCCTAAATCGTGCTTAATAGTACCTCTGTTATTGTATGCAACAGAATCGTTTGGGTCTAATACTATTGCTCTATCGTAATCGCCAATTGCACCTTTGTAGTCGCCTAAATTTTTCTTACTTAAACCTCTGTTATTGTATGCAGAAGTATAGTTTGGGTCTAATTCTATCGCTTTATTGTAATCGTCGATTGCGCCTTTGTAGTCGTCTAATTCGTACTTACTATTACCTCTGTTATGGTATGCAACAGGATCGTTTGGGTCTAATACTATTGCTCTATCGTAATCGTCAATCGCCCCTTTGTAGTCGCCTAATTTTCTTTTACTAATAGCTCTGTTGTTGTATGCAAGAGCAAAGTTAGGGTCTAATTCTATCGCTCTATTGTAATCGTTGATTGCGCCTTTGTAGTCGCCTAAATAGTGCTTACTAATACCTCTGCTATTGTATGCAGTAGCATAGTTGGGGTCTAATTCTATTGCTCTAGTGTAATCGTCAATAGCCCCTTTGTAGTCGCCTAAATCGTGCTTACTCTTACCTCTGCTATTGTATGCAGTAGCATAGTTGGGGCCTAATTCTATTGCTCTAGTGTAATCGTCAATAGCCCCTTTGTAGTCGCCTAATTCTCTCTTAATACTACCTCTGTTAAAGTATGCAGCAGCATTGTTTGGGTCTAATACTATCGCTCTAGTGTAATCGTCGATTGCGCCTTTGTAGTCGCCTAAATTGTTTTTACTTAAACCTCTGTTCACGTATGCAGTAGCATAGTTTGGATCTAATACTATTGCTCTAGTGTAATCGTTAATCGCGCCTTTGTAGTCGCCTAAATCGTCCTTACTAATACCTCTGTTATAGTATGCAGCAGCACTGTTTGGGTCTAATACTATTGCTCTATTGTGATCGTCAATCGCACCTTTGTAGTCGCCTAAATAGCCCTTACTAACACCTCTGGTAGAGTATGCAGCAGCCTCGATTAGGTCTATTGGGTCTAATATTATTGCTCTATTGTAATCGTCAATTGCGCTTTTGTAGTCGCCTAATTCGTGCTTACTATTACCTCTGTTATGGTATGCACGAGCATAGTTTGGGTCTAATGCTATCGCTCTAGTGTAATCATCAATTGCGCCTTGGTAGTGACCTTCCCCCTTTTTTAGGTCCACCTTCAAAGAGAGTTTTCATGCTGATTTTTCCGCAAATACACTAGGCGGTTGATAGCCTAGCGAACTGTGCG
>JACONC010000024.1 GCA_014323925.1 Chromatiales bacterium
GTGAAAGCGAATAACAAGCTACACAAACGCATCGAGCAGTGGGGTAAAGAAGCAGAATCACTTTACGGTCATCAGATATATCTAAACTGGCTTGCTCGTACACCTAAACTCCGTGTTAGGTTGATGCCTCGAGGTCCGCGTAGAGCGCCGGCTCGAGCAGATAACCCGAAGCCGTATCTAGTCAGCACATCACGTGCATACGACTGCTATCTTCCACAGCGTCACGCGACGCACTTTGATGTGTACGTGCATGAGATACGATAAGATCAATCATTTAAGATAGAGGAACAGTAAGATGAAATGCGTGTACAGTTTCTGGCACAATCAAAAATGCGTAATCAATGGCCAAGGAAACGTTTCACGCTTCGAGGTATTGAAAAACGCATTAGAAACGGGTAAAATGCAACGTCAAATACATAACAAAGTATTTGTATTGCTACTACTTCGTAAACTATACGGAAAAGATGCAATCACATATGAGATGCAATTGACAGACACACCAGTGGAAGACGAGAAAGTTCGTCACAACATGTGGGGTGGTAACGTCGGTAATTTCAAAAATGCATTTGACGAAATGTTGGAAAAACATCATCCGTCATTCAAAGATGACTACCCCGAAGCATACTTCGTAATGTCATCATGGGCAATGCATGGAGATGGAATGTGTCTTTCCCGTTGTAACGTCGCCGAGATGCCTAAAACCATCAAAGATGGAATCGAGTTAGTATTAGGAGACATCGTATGACCAAGTTGAAAGCGAGAGAAGGAGACCGTGGCGGAATGTCACGGTCTAAAACCTCTGCAACAATCGACCCTGAGATGATCTCTTTAGAACAATTCCTATGGTTTATCGAGGAACGAGAGTCAATTCGTCTAAAGAAAGAAAGTGGACAACCACGTCCATGGACAGACGATGAGATTCTCGACAAAACCCGGTTTGCAAACATCTACCGACAAGACGATAAAGTAAGTAGGTTTATATTCGAGAAAGTAAAAGATCTCGATTACGAAACATTAGTATATAACTTACTACTGTCACGCCTAATCAACAGAGTAGATGTATTGTCTAAATTACTACCATGTAAACCTTCCGATGATATATCGTTCATCTTAGAAGGTGAAGGAGTAATTATGAACTCACAAGCGTATCAAATCTCACCAGGGATGTGTAAACTTGATGAATTCGAGACAAACCGCGAAACGATCGTATACTATCCAAAGAAAGTATACAAGAAAGTCGCCGACGCATTGAAGAGTACGGATAGTATAAAAGATGCAGTAGATCTTGGTAACAAAGCATACGGTGGTACAATCACATTCGCAATGTTCCAAATTGTATTAGATCTACAGTATCTACGATCAATGTATAATCCGACATCCGAAATACCAATCGGACAAGGCGCGCAAGCCGTAATAGATAAACTTGGTGGTATTGATAATCTACCAGAAGAATTGCGTAAAATGCACCGATGGGACGTAGAGCACGCTGCCTGCGAATATCGAAAGTATCTATACCGACATGGTAAGAAACTAAACCGATACTCGTACAAACCAAATAGTATGGGAATCTAACATGAACAAAATCAAAATGGAGTGGCAATTCTCGGTCACAGTAGACTACTCTCGTATCATGTCTCCAGAGAACTGGCGAAAGGCACTAGGTAAAGACGAGTTCGATTCAGTATCTGAGTATGAGATGTTGGAGTATCTCGAGAACAACATGTCTATTCCTGGAGATCTAGAAGAGATGATCAAGTTCGCAACGAAGATTGACTCACCTGAAGACTTCGAGAATATGAATGCGAAACTAGAAACATACTATTGGGGATTCCAAAATGACTAACTATCCATATATGGGTGTAGACATCTCGTCTATCCCCGAAGATGAGTACGACCCATTCTACGATCGAGGTGAACCCGCATACACAACAAGTGATGCGCTAGCCGACATCCTAGATATCATGGATGATGATGATCTAACAGATGACGAAGCAATCGATGAGATTGATGAAATCATGGAACGATGGAGAAATGACAATGTTTCTTGATGGAGTAATCCTCATGGCTGTCCTATGGGGTATCCGCGAAGAGGTAGCATGGCTATATCGTCTAGCTAATAAATATACATGAAAGGGCTGCTGGTTGCAGCAATAATCACAGGACTATCCGTAGCAGCCGTCGTGTTGTCTGCGGTGGTCCTCGTAGCAGTTTATAACACATTAGGGTGGTATTGGTAATGAAATATATTCTACTTAGTTTAGCATTAATAACGGGTACTGCCCAAGCAGGATTGTTAGATACAATCTCTACAGTGGTCGGCGGCCACGTATCAGATGCGGTGAACCGTTTCAACGCAGAAGATCAAGTCGTGCAAGGTACAGTCATTAAAGAAGGCAGCATCCGTGAAGATGATCCTGGCCAAGACTTCTTGCACAACGCCAAAGGCTCTGTATCATTGATCGAAAAGGATGGTACTTATTATGTCCAACTTGGTTCTGACTTTGATAGCAGCCCTGGTCCTGACTATCACGTTTACGTTAGTACTAGCGCTAGCATCACGAAAGAATCCGACTTCAATTCGACCGTGCAACACGAACTCGGAGAATTGTTGCAAGGCAAAGGGGCGAGCTTCTACGAAGTAACACTCCCACGAGGTGTACATGCGAAATCTATTCAATCGGTCACTATCTGGTGTAAAGCTTTCGGTGAGTTTATCGGCAGTGCTACTATTAGCAGCGTGCAGTGATAGCACATTTGAAGAATACGATAATCCACCAAAACCTGAGCTCGTAACAGAGCTAACTGGCAACGCGCTGGCAATTAAGAAGTCAGCACCTTTCCTCACGGACGAGGAAGCTCAGGCCCACGCAGATTGGGTCGAAACCAACATATAGAGGAACTCTAAATATGAAAAAACTACTAGCAGCAGCTGCATTGGCAGCAACATTCTCAGGCGCAGCATTGGCTGAAGTACCCGCACCTTCTAAAGGTCTATTCGTCTTGGCAACCACAGGTTGGGCAGACTTGTATGCTGAAGAAATTGGTGGTTTGGCCTTTGATAACACCGGTGGTAAGCCGGGTGCATTTGAGTACGCTGTACCGGTAAACCTAGAACCTGCTAAAGCATTGTTGAACGAAGGTGAGTTCCTAGCACCGCACTTCGCAATCTCGCTAGAAGATAAGAGCGTAACCATTATGGTTGCTCCTCACTTGAAGGTTGGCGATAAGGTATTCAAAGGTGAGAACGAATACAAAGATCACTTCATCGTAATCAACGGTGAAGAAGCAACTCGTTATGACTACTCAAAGGATGTACGTGGTCTAGATAGCTAAGGAGCTAATTATGGAGAAGTGGATGTCAGTGTTATTGGGAAGTATTCTTGCTGCAGCTGGCATCTACTTCACCTTACTAATTACAGCTTTTATATTATTTGCGAGGTAATATGTCTGACAATGTATACACTGCGGGATTCGTAAACCAAGCAGTATTAGAAGCACTAACAACAATGCGTGATGTGAAAGCGCAGGGTATCATTGCGATCTATGTAGACACCGAAGGTGATTTGCAAATGATGACTGGAGGCTTATTGTCTCCAAGTCATATGGCTATTGCCTCAATGATGATGGAAGAAGAAGCCAAGAACTGGGTATTTGGAGTTGAATATGACTAGAAAACACTTCCAATGGTTCGCTGAATGGCTAGGCGAGCATCACAAGGAAATCTCCCAAGAAGCACTAGCTGAACTCTGCTCATTCTTCAAACAGCAGAATCCTCGCTTCGATAAATGGCGATTCCTTGATGAAGTCGAAAAGCAATGCGAACTAAAAGAAAATGAGACTGGCGGATGGACACCGTAAGGGCAATCCGAGAACAGTTTCGGACGCTTAAAGCAGTTCAACCCGATGCGACACACCTAGAACTCCTAGGTGTATCCTTCTTAGCGAACGAACCGTTCATATTCGGAACACCCAACCAGGAATACATCGATGCAGAAATTGAGTGGTATGAGTCTTGTAGCGGGAGTGTTGATACTCTATTTGATATGTACGGAAAGCGAGTTGCTATTTGGGACTCTATAGCCGACGATGATGGATACGTCAACTCAAACTATGGACAATTGATCTATACATGGCGAGGAGTTAGCGAATCACAGTATATGAAAGTATTCCGTGAGCTAAAACGTGATCCGCAATCGCGGAAAGCCGTAATGATCTACACCGACCCTAAGATCCACGATACGTGGAACTATAACGGTATGTCCGACTTCTACTGCACAAACGTAGTACAGTATCAGATCCGCCATGGATTCCTGACAGCTGTAGTACAAATGCGTTCAAATGATGCTGTCTTTGGATATAACAACGACTACGCGTGGCAGCGCCATGTACTCGAGAAGCTAGCAGATGATCTCGAAGTGCAGCCAGGCAACATCATTTGGCAAGTAGGCAATATGCATGTCTACGAACGTCACTTGGAATTAGTATAATGGAAATTTCACAATTTATCGGTATCAGTATGATGGTAGTTTCTTGCCTGGGATTCATGCGAGCTGTATATGAAATGTGAGGGGAGCCTTCGGGCTCTCTTTTCCATTATTTTTTGAATCACCGACATCCGCCGGGGATTTGCGTTTTGTCCGCCGCTTGCGCGACGAACTTTCACCGAACTCTCACCTATATGGAGAATTATATGAACGCAGAAGATATCCTGCAGAAAGCAATTGATATTAAACGCCGGAAATCGGCAGATTACCAAGGTTCCCGCTGGACCGAGGAGGACTACTTCCCCTTCGGGGATGTAAGTTTCCTACATATGATCCACACAAAATATCTCCGTATCCGCTCTGTAGCTGAACAAGAACAGTCCAACTTTGAATCTCTCGATGACTCTCTCGTGGACATGATCAACTACTGTGCTATGTACGGTGCGTGGCTTCATAACCAGAAGTTCAAGGAGAACCTAGCAGATGACTTAGGAGGTTATGATGGGTCGCAAGATGCATCCGAATTCGTTAGCTAATTTGGATCCAGCAAAAACATTCGCTACTGACAACGAAGTTGCTCGTATGGCACAAAAGAAGTCCGTAGAGGCACGCCACGCTAACAAACTAAAGCGTGAGGCGCTCAAGCAAAAAGCACAGGAAATCAAGGACTTACTGAAAGCAGTTAGCGGAGATGAGAAGTTGACTGCGCTAGAGGTCCTCAAAGTCCGCATGATGCACGCCATCGATGAGCAGGACTGGGACACCGCAGCAGACATTGCTACTAAGATTGCTCCCTACGAGGCACCCAAGCTACAAGCAGTTGAGCAGACTAACAAAGATGTCTCAGCGAGTGAACTAACAGATGACGAGCTAGATGCACGTCTCAAAGCATTACTGGAGAAGAAAGACAAATGAGTAAGATTGAGGACATCCGTGAAATGCACAATAAGTTCGGGGTTTACCGTTGGATTGTAGACCACCCGGATAAGCTGCAGAAGCTCATGGACTTACGTATGATGATGCTTACGGAGGAATACCGTGAAACAGTCGCAGCAGTTGAAGCCGGCGACGCAGAAGAAGTCGTTGATGGGCTTATTGATATTATCGTCATCGCTCTTGGCACACTGGATATCTGTAATGTTGATCCCACTGTTGCTTGGAATCGTGTTATGTCAGCTAATCTCATGAAAGAGGTTGGTGTCAAAGAAGGTCGTCCTAATCCCCTGGGCTTACCTGATCTCATAAAACCAGAAGGCTGGCAAGCACCCAGTCATAAGGATAACCATGGTAGAATCGCAGAATTCCTTAAAGATCCCAGTAAGTAATAAGTTTATAGAGTTTCGTAATAATAAAGCGATGCTCTATAATAAAACTAAGAAACCGACATCCGCAGCCCTCATGCGCGCAGACTGTGAGCTTTATGAGTGGCACATGGCCCAAATCAACGAATGGGAACCGTCATCAACCTGGAGCTGGGACGGCGTCTCTGACAAGTATGGAAAGGTAGATGTTAAAGTTATCGACAAGTGGTGGAACATACCTATTAGCAAAGGACGGAACCTATTCCGGCAAGCCAGTATCATTGATCACTTTTACTTCATTGAGAAGCTTACTTGGCCCGACCGACCACTCGAAGAAGGTGATGAGGTTGAGGTCGGATTCCTCGGAGTAATGACATGGGATGAGATGGCGAAGGTCATCCAGGTATCCCGTATCCCAGGCTATGGATACTATGTAGATGTACGGAAGCATGCTAATGGGTAGGTTCGGTACAACAGGCACAGGTAAAGGATCAGCATTCCGTCCTGTAGACAAGAAGAAATTCGCAGATAATTGGGAGAAAGCATTTGGCAAAGCAAAAGAATCCAAAGGGAAAGATGAGTCACGGTAGTTACCGGGCTAAACGTAAACCAAAGAGTAAGTTCTTTAAGAAGGGATAAGATATGAAACTCGTCTTCGACATTGAGACAGACGGATTATTAGATTCGGCTACCACTATATGGTGCCTAGTAACGCAGGATATTGACACAGGAGAAGTATATGCGTATTCTGACTATGATGGGGACCTTCCTCCTCTTTGTGACGGTCTTGAGCAGCTTGCTTCTGCTGAGCTCCTTATTGGTCACAACATTATTGGCTTTGACATTCCAGCTATTCGGCTTCTTTCCGGGCGAGATCTTCTTCGGAAGCGCTGCCATGATACTTTTATTATGTCTCAGTGTCTACGGTACAAGCGCGTTCATAAGCATGGGCTCGCGGGATGGGGCGAAGCGTTAACCAATAACAAGCTAGACTACCATGATTGGACTAACTACAATCAAGAGATGTTGACATACTGTAAGCAGGACGTTAACCTAAACGCACAGGTCTACAAGATTCTCGTTAAAGAATATATGAAGATCTATGAATACCAACCACTGATCAAGCAAGGTCTACATGTGGAACATGAGACTGCTAAGCTGAACGTAGAGATGCGTACACAGGGTTGGAATATAGACATGTCTCTATTTAATAAGAACTATGAGACTATGACAGCACGTCTGAAAGAGATTGAAGACATTATGGAGCCTAAACTAGGGACTCGTAAGGTATACCTCGATAAGGAACCTAAGACTCCCAAGTTCAAGAAGGATGGGACATACCAGGCTACTACAGTCCGTATGTTGAGCCAATACTTCGGATACGATATCAAGCCTACAGATACACATCTGATGGCACCAGGTATGCAATTCCGTAGGTCTGAGACCCGTCAGATTGAGCTAGGTCAAACAGATCTTGTTAAAGAATATCTTCTGTCTATCGGCTGGAAGCCAGACGAGTACACCAAGAAGAAGATCAATGGACAGTGGGTAAACCAAGGTCCTAAGCTAACTGATTCCTCATTGCTAAAGCTAGGGGAAGTAGGAGAATTAATCAGTGAATACTATACATTACGAAATCGAGTCAGCGTATATGAAGGCTGGCGGGAAAAGCTACGCGATGGACGACTACATGGCAACATGTGGACCATCGGAACTCCTAGTATGCGTTGCCGCCATGAAGTCATTGTCAACCTTCCAGCAACTTCTGCAAAATACGGTAGAGAACTGCGAGAAATCTTTATCGCTGATCGAGGAGACGTTATCGTCGGATGTGACTCCTCCGGAAACCAGCTTCGAGGACTATGCCACTATGTATCCAATCCTGAGTATACTCAAGAGGTCGTTTACGGAGATCAACACCAACGCAATGCAGATGCACTCGGATGCAGCCGAGCTGATGCCAAAACTTTCCTCTATGCGTACCTCTTTGGAGCAGGAGACGCTAAACTCGGTCAAGCAATTACTGGACGACTCAATCGAGACGCCGGAAGTAAAGCTCGCGAAGACTTCGCTAAATCAATTTCTGGATTGGCTGAAATCAAAGCAAAAGTAGAAGGGGAGTGGGAACGTCGTGAGTATTCTCAAGGAAACGGGTGGATTGCTGGGCTTGATGGTCGTCCTATCTTTGTGCCTAGTGGTCACCAGTGCCTTAACTATCTACTCCAAAGTGCAGAGGGAATCACGTGCAAAGCGTCGTTTGTCTATGCTGCGGAAAAGATTAGGGCCGAGGGACTTCGGGCAAAACCAAGATTGATGTACCACGACGAACAGGCTTGGTCAGTACATCCTGATGATGCACACCGGGTAGGTGAGATCCTTAAGGAATCCTATGAGGAAGCGCCAAGGTGGTTTGGTGTGGAATGCATGAATGGTGGTGATTACTGCATCGGCCCATCTTATGCTGAAGTGCATTAAGTCTATGTCAAATTGAGACATACTTCAAAACGGCCCCCTTTGGGGCCCTTGGCCTTTTTTAATTGAGGAAAACAAATGATAAACGTAGGAATTCTCGATGCTGATTCCCTATATTTCCGAATTTGCTGGAAAACTAAGAAGCAGAACGAAATAAGGAAGTATATCGATCGCGGAATCAGAGAGATCGAAGGCGCATGCCTTATGCCTGACGTAATGAAGATAGCGGTGAAGGGAAGGGATAACTTCCGACACGATATCTATAATAAATATAAAGCTAACCGACCAGAGCTAGAGCCTGACATGAAGAAGGCTCTGAACTATGCGCACCAATACTTGATGGATAAGCACGGTGCAGTTCAAGCTGACGGTATGGAGGCTGATGACTTGGTCTGTATCTGGGCTCATGAAGCTCGTGAATTAGGCTACGCCTATACTATATGCGGTATCGATAAGGACCTGCTGCAGATCCCAGGTATACACTACAACTTTGTTAAGAAGGAATATCAAGATGTGGATGACGACACTGCTTATTATAAGCTTATGCTTCAGTGTCTTACTGGTGATGGATGTGATGGAATCCCTGGAATCCGTGGCATCGGACCAAAGAAAGCTGAGAAAATCCTGGCTGGAATCCCAAAAGAGAGGATGTGGAACAAAGTCAAGGCCGCGTGGGCAGAGCACGAAGCGGGTGATCCGAAGCTCTCGCGTCGTCTCTTGGAAATGATTAAAACATGGGATGAGTATGAAGACATTCGAGCACAGATTTCAGGTGAACCCGATCACAGCGAATCAGATGAACAACCACTTCAGAGGGAGAGCTCCGAGCAAGAGCAAGGAGTACGAAGCATATCAGAACGAAATAAGAGACGAACTGATGGGGACGGAGTGGCCGTTCAAGAAGAACCAGGTACAGGTAGTAGTTCACTACGGAGTGAGCAACCGAGCGAAGGATCTGGACAACCTGAATAAGCCACTGCTCGATACGTTACAGAAGATCTATGAGGACTTCAATGATAATAAAGTGTACGCATTAACTGCGTTCAAATATAAAGTGGATAAAGGAGAGGAATTCGTAGATGTCATCATCACAGAGCTGTCGGCTGACGACACCTAAGTCTACCTATACTGTAGACTATCCTGAAGCTGTTGAGTTCAGGAATAAACAAGCTGCTATCTTCTGGCCTGCTGAGGAGATACACGTAGAGAAAGACAAGCAGGATATACTAGTGAACATGACAGAGGCTGAGCGACACGGTGTGATCACCACGCTCAAGCTCTTCACTAAGTATGAGCTGATCATCGGTGAAGAGTTCTGGTTGGAGAAGGTAATGAAAGCTTTTCCCCGTCCAGAGATCCAGTCAATGGCAGCTATGTTTGGGGCTATGGAGTTATCAGTCCATGCCCCGTTCTATGCTAAACTAAATGAGGAACTTAACCTTGCAACAGACGAATTCTACAATAGCTATACTGAAGATCCAGTACTGGCTGACCGTATTAAATATCTCGATACATTACTTGGAGAGGATGATCTTGTCAAAGCAGTTGCCGCATTCACATTTATTGAAGGTGCGGTTCTTTATTCTTCTTTCGCCTACCTCAAGCACTTTCAAACTGCTGGAAAGAATAAGCTTCTCAATGTTGTGTCGGGCATTAACTTCTCTGCAAGAGATGAAGCCTTACATGCTGAAGCGGCAGCGTGGTTGGTACGACAGCTTGTACGAGAGACAGACTACGATACCGACGTACTCCACGATTACATTACCGACGTGGCTGACAAAGTCTTGGAGCATGAGCAAAAGATTATTGAAAAGATCTTTGAGATGGGTGACATCGACGGTATCACACGTGCGCAGCTCGAAGCATTTGTCAGAAGTCGTATCAATATCTGTGTTCGTAACCTTGGGTTTAACAATTATTATGTGGTCAATCACAATCCAGTAGCGGACACATTCTATAAGAGTATTAATGGATACGCAATGAATGACTTCTTCAACTCAGTTGGGAATCAGTATGAGCGTAGCTGGAATGAAGAGAGGTTTACGTTTTGAGTATCTATACCCGACTAAGTAATGAAAGAAAGAAACTACAGGCTGAAGGTGAGGTACCCGAGTGGTACACCACCGCAGGCTATCAACTATTCAAGGAGAGATATGCCTACCCCGAAGGAACTACACCGAAGCAACAGTATACTAGAATTGCTAACACTCTTGCCGTCCACACCCCAAACCCAGGTAAGTTCAGACAAGAGTTCTTCGAACTGCTGTGGCGAGGATGGCTATCGCCCTCTACACCGGTCCTCTCGAACACAGGAACTACTCGCGGACTACCCGTCTCCTGTGCAGGCTCTTATCTGGGAGATTCTATCGACGCGATCTACGAGGGACTGCGAGAGACTGCTGCCCTTACTAAAGCAGGATTCGGTACAGCTTCGTATCTTGGAGATATCAGACCACGTGGAACAGACATCTCTGTCGGAGGGAAATCTTCCGGGGTCCTCCCAGTACTACAAACCTTTCGTCAATCAATGTCTTACGTATCTCAAGGGACTGCTAGACGAGGAAGCTGGGCAGGCTATCTCCCCATAGATCATGGAGATTTTTATGAAGTCTGTGATGACTTACTTCACAATCCTGATGGTAATAATCTGGGTTGGTGCATCGACAATAGTTTCGTGGAGCGGCTTGAAGCCGGAGACGAAGACGCTGTGTTACGATACAAGCGAGCAATGTATACAAAGATGGTCACAGGAAAGGGATATTTTTATTTCCCAGACAAAGCAAACGCTAAGCGACCTGAGTGGTACGTTAAAAGAGGACTAGACATTAAGTCACCTCAGCTCTGTGCAGAGATCATGCTGCACTCAGATGAAGATCATACTTATACTTGTGTGCTATCATCTATGAACCTAGCTAAGTACGATGAGTGGAAGGATACAGATGCTGTCTTCAATGCTACAGTATTCCTTGATGCAGTCGTGCAAGAGTTCTTAGAGAAATCCAAGAACACACCAGGTCTGGAGAAAGCATGGAGCTTTACTAAGAAGTCCCGTGCTCTAGGTCTAGGTGTCTGTGGCTGGCACACACTACTACAACAGCGGCGTCTAGTCTGGGGAGAGTTCCAGTCTATGATGCTTAACGGAGAGGTATTCAGTAAATTAGATGCAGAATCTAGAAGAGCGAGCGAGTACATCGCAGAAGAATATGGCGTACCTGAATGGATGGAAGGGTACGGGATGGCCAACACACATCGAATTGCTATCGCACCTACTAAGTCTACCGCGCTCATCATGGGCGGAATATCAGAGGGCATTAACCCTGACACTGCAATGGTATACACTCAACGAACAGCAGCAGGAGAAGTTGACCGCATTAACCCGGAGCTACTTAAACTCATGCATGAACGAGGAGTTTACTCGAAGCGAACTGTTGAACGCATTAGAGATGCAATGGGATCAGTGCAATCTGAAACGTGGTTGACAGATGAGGAGAAAGATGTGTTCCGAACTGCGTTCGAAATCCCTCAAATGTCTGTCGTTACTATGGCAAGTCAGCGTGCTAAGTTCATTGACCAATGGCAATCTCTCAATCTCTTCTTCGCAGCGGACGAAGAGGAAGAGTACGTAAGTAAGGTACACAAGGAAGCCTTCATGGATCCTAATATCCTGGCTCTATACTATGTGTACAGTAAAGCTGGTGTGCAAGCTAGCAAGGACGAATGTTTAAGTTGTATGTAATGGGTAAGATGAAAGACATTAAGACTAATGAAGAAGAAACAATCCGCCTGTCTAAACGGGCTGAACGTATTAACAAGAGTAACAAAGCAAGGAAGAAACGTCTAAGCAAGGACGAGATCGAAGACCTTAAGTGGAACTAATATGAAGACAAACTGTCCTGACTGTGGCAGCTCTGACGGGCTGCACGTCTACGAAGATCATACACATTGCTATGTGTGTAAGAAACAAACATGGAATAATCAAGTGAGCAAATCAAATGGAACTACCACCTATCCTAGTACTACTCGAGTATCCGAGGTTAATAGTTATCGCAGCTTTCCTATTGGGAGCCGTGGCATTACTCAAGAAGTAGTAGATCATTTCGGGGTGAAGATGTCAGTGGATCCTGATGGGAAACCTGAGTCACACTTCTACCCCTTCACTAAGGATGGTGAGACAGTAGCATGGAAGGAACGTAAGCTACCAAAGGAATTCCGTACACACGGAGACTTCGCTGGTGCCGAGCTGTTCGGTCAGAACGTAGCAAGTGGCAAACTCCTAGTCGTCACAGAGGGAGAGCTCGATGCTATGGCTGTAGCCCAAGCATGGCATACTAAATATAATCGATTCTACGCAGTCGTATCACTCCCTAATGGGGTGAACAGTGTCAAGTCTCTACTGATTAACCGTGACTTCATCAGATCTTTCGAGACTGTAGTCCTCATGTTCGATCAGGACGAGGTAGGTAAGGCTGCAGTAGATGAGGCAGCTAAGATCGTAGGCATGGGTCGGTGTAAGGTAGCTAAGCTTCCTGCTAAAGATCCATGTGATGTACTCAAGGAGTTCGGTGCTGACACACTAGTCAAAGCAGTATACAATGCACAGACCTGGTCACCAGCTGGTATCGTTATGGGCGAGGCTATCTGGGATCAGTTCATGGCACGTAAGAATACGGAATCACTACCGTATCCTGATTGTTTAGGAGGATTGAATGAGAAACTCGGTGGCATTCGCGCTGGTGAAATCACTCTATTTACTAGTGGTACTGGCAGCGGTAAGTCTACTGTTATTAAAGAGATCATTCTTGATCTTCTCTCTAAGACAGACGACAAGATTGGTCTTATATCTCTGGAAGAAAGCGTCGGTGATACTGCTGAGAAATTCATCAGCATGTCTTTGGGACGAGCCACAAATGGTCATCCACCTCTCACGGATGACGAACTTCGAAGAGGGTTCGACAGCGTCTTTGGTGATGAGAGACTGGTACTACTCGACCACCAAGGTAGTGTATCTGATGCTAGCCTCATCGATAAGATCGAGTATCTGGCTCTCATGGGTTGTAAGTATCTGGTCTTGGATCACATCACAATCGCTGTCAGTGAGGGAACTGATGGGCTCAGTGGAAACGAAGCGATAGATAAGATGATGTCTGATCTATTGAAGATCGTTAAGCAACACAACGTCTGGTTGGGATTGATCTCTCACCTACGTAAGTCAATGCATGGTAAGTCCTTCGAAGAGGGACACCTCGCTAGCATCGATGATATCAAGGGATCAGGCTCTATCAAGCAGATCAGCTTCGACATCATCGCATTTGCTCGTAACCTAGTAGCAGAGAACGAACATGAAAGAAACCAAATCAAACTGCGAGTGCTTAAGTCACGATTCACTGGTCGAACAGGCGATGCTGGAACTGCAGTATACGACCCTGATACCACCAGACTCTCCGCCGGTGGAGGATTCGAGTACAAGGCGTGACCAACTGTACTCAGATATAGCCCAGAGAGTATCCCAGATGTCCAGAGATGAACAGATTAAAGTCGGATGTATCATCGTAAAGGATGAGAACATCCTCTCAATGGGATACAACGGGACACCTAGCGGTATGGACAATAAGATGCGTGATGAGGAGGGTAATTCCCTCCCTCACGTAGTCCACTCAGAACAGAATGCATTAATGAAGCTAGCTAAAGGAGGCGGCAATGCAGAAGGATCAACACTCTACACAACACACAGTCCCTGCTGGACCTGTGCTAAACTTATTATCCAAGCTGGTATTAGGCGTGTGGTTTACCGCAGGGTTTATGACGTCCCTGCTGTGGATTTCCTTATTAATTCAGGAGTACATGTAGAAAGTATATGGAATGGATAGA
>JACONC010000025.1 GCA_014323925.1 Chromatiales bacterium
TTGATGGCGTCTTGGCGTGTAAGTTCTTTCTCCGACATAGCTAAAATCCTCTGGTTCATAGCATTTTCTCCTTGTATTAGTAAAAAATGCTTTATTGTCCCGCAAAAGTGACATTTCAACTTGGGACGAAAGTGACATTACAACTTTGGACTAACAAGCATCGTACATACAATTGGTATCAAAGCAAAAATGAGGCATAATAAGCAGTTGCATCTCTGCTATTTCAATTATCTTGCAGAGGTGTAGTCTATAAATCCATTACAATTAACCAGATACATGAACAGCTTTGATACTAAAACAATCCTTGAAATAGGAAGTGAATCCTACACTATTTTTGATATATCCCGCATTGAACAAGCACGAAGTTTGCCTTTTTGTTTGAAGATTTTATTAGAAAACCTGTTGCGTCACGAAGATGGACAGACCGTCTGCAAAGATGATATACAAGCCTTAGTTGATAGAAAAAGCGGTAATAAGGAGATCGCTTATAGACCTGCACGAGTATTGATGCAAGATTTTACCGGTGTACCAGCAGTGGTTGATCTCGCTGCAATGCGATCGGCAATAGATCGTTTCGGATTAAATCCAGATGAAATTAATCCTCTGCAGCCTACTGATTTGGTTATAGATCATTCCATACAGGTGGATAAATTCGGCAATGATAAGGCTCTAGATCTGAATACACGAATAGAGTTCCAACGCAACCGAGAGCGATATAATTTTCTTAAGTGGGGGCAAAAAGCATTTTCTAATTTTAAGGTAGTGCCACCTGGTTCGGGCATAGTGCATCAGGTTAACTTAGAGTATCTGGCGCGGGTAATATTCATAGACGAGCAGCATGGTATGAAAATCGCATACCCAGATACTCTGGTCGGCACTGATTCTCATACGACGATGATCAACGGTATTGGTGTATTGGGTTGGGGAGTCGGTGGCATAGAAGCCGAAGCATCCATGCTAGGGCAACCTATCTCTATGCTAGTGCCTAAAGTTGTCGGATTTAAACTCAGTGGAAAATTACCAGAGGGGTCAACTGCAACTGATTTGGTATTAACCGTTGTAGAGATGCTACGCAAGCTTGGTGTGGTAGGAAAATTTGTCGAGTTCTACGGCGACGGCTTAAATGAATTATCACTGGGAGACCGTGCCACGATTGCCAATATGGCGCCGGAATACGGGGCAACTTGCGGTATTTTCCCAATAGATAGAGAAACCATAGATTATTTATCTTTGAGCGGGCGTAGCGACAACGAAATTGCTGTAATAGAAACATACGCCAAACAATGCGGATTGTGGCGCAACGATGAAAACCAACTGCAATACGACCAAACTATAGAATTAGCCCTTGATGAGGTCGTCCCTAGTCTCGCCGGACCGAAGCGCCCACAAGATCGCATACCACTGAACTTAGCGCAAGAAAAGTGTCGCGATGCTCTATCAAAAATCAAGCCTGCTCCAACGCAGGCTGAGATTGAGATTGACGGCGAGCCAGTAACCTTAAGCGATGGTTTTGTTGCCATTGCCGCAATTACTTCGTGCACCAACACCTCAAATCCATCGGTTATGCTAGCGGCAGGATTACTCGCTAAAAAAGCATTGGAACGCGGGCTTAGAGTCAAGCCGTGGGTTAAAACATCACTCGCCCCGGGTTCTCAGGTTGTAACCGATTACCTACAAAATGCAAAACTAATGGATGCACTGCAAAAACTCAACTTCTATATCGTGGGCTACGGTTGCACGACCTGCATTGGGAACTCAGGACCGCTGTCTGAGACTATCGCTACGGCAATCAAAAAACATAAGTTGATAGCTAGTGCGGTACTCTCCGGAAATAGAAACTTTGAAGGGCGTATACATTCACAAGTTCAGTTAAATTATCTCGCGTCACCACCCTTGGTGATCGCCTATGCACTTGCCGGGACTATGAATATAGATTTATATAAAGAACCACTAGCTAACGATCAGCAAGGCAAACCAGTTTTTCTAAAAGATATATGGCCGAGCCGACAAGAACTTAATGCGTTACTCAAGCAAGCTCTGTCAGCTGAGCAATTTCACAAGATCTATGCCGAGATTTACAAAGGTACCGAAGATTGGAAAAAATTAGATGCCCCTGCCGACATACTCTACGATTGGTCGGACTCAACTTATATTGCCCATCCACCGTATTTTGAAAACTTTTCTTTAGAAGCACAAAAGCCTGAGCCTATTAAAAACGCGCGGGTGCTTGCTATCCTGGGTGACTCTGTGACCACCGACCATATCTCGCCGGCCGGTTCCATCGCACCCAATAGTCCAGCTGGGCTGTACCTACAAGCGCAAGGTGTACTAGTCAATGATTTTAATTCCTATGGTTCTCGTAGAGGTAACCACGAAGTTATGGTAAGAGGCACCTTTGCAAATATACGACTACGCAACAAATTGGTGCCTGATGTAGAAGGAGGTTATACACTGCATTTCCCATCTAAAGAACAAATGACTATCTACGATGCTGCGATGCGCTACATACAAGAATCGGTAGCGACTATCGTTATTGCTGGCAAGGAATACGGTAGCGGTTCATCTCGCGACTGGGCTGCGAAAGGACCTAGACTGCAGGGTGTTAGAGCAGTCATCGCAGAGAGCTTTGAACGTATACACAGAACCAACTTAATCGGGATGGGTATATTACCGTTACAATTTTTAGAGGGCGATAGTGTGCAGACACTCGGCTTAAATGGTAGCGAACTTTATACTATTGATATCACTGAAGACGGATTTGCCGAGGTGCATATTACTGATGAGAATAATCAGCGCAGAGACTTTAAGGTTAAAATTCGCATAGACACTCCGCAGGAACAAGATTATTATGACAACGGTGGCATCCTACACTATGTGTTGCGGCAACTCGCTGCGTAAAGACGGTTAATTACCTGTCTTTTGAGGTGGTGGTGTCGGCCTTCTCACTTATGCGGGCAGGGTGAATATGCCGTTTGTGCAGATTGCGACAATGTAGGGATAGTTAGCTATGCGGAAAAATAAGTTGTGCCGGATTCAATAGTTCTTCGGCTTCTGTGCGACTTAAATCAGTTTGCTCTAAAACTACATCTATAATAGGCCGGCGTTCCTTATACGCTTGTTTGACAATCGCCGCTCCTTTCTCGTAGCCTATCACTCTGTTAAGAGCGGTCACTAATATCGGGTTTTTTTCTAAAGCGGCGTGCAAGGCCTCTTTGTTTACTACAAAACCGGCAATCGCTTTATCGGCTAATATGCGCGCCGCATTACTCAGCAAATCGATACTCTGCAGTAAATTGTATGCAATAACTGGCAACATCACATTGAGTTGAAAATTACCCGATTGACCGGCTATCGTAATAGTCGAATCGTTACCTATCACTTGAGCGCAAACCATTGCCACCGATTCGGGTATTACCGGATTGACTTTGCCCGGCATAATGCTACTACCGGGTTGCAATACAGGTAGCGTAATTTCACCCAAACCGGCAAGCGGTCCTGAGTTCATCCAGCGTAAATCGTTCGCTATCTTCATAAGACCAACGGCTACAGTTTTAAGTTGACCGCTACATTCGACCGCCGCATCTTGACTACTGAGTGCTTCAAATTTATTCGGCTTAGAGGTGAAAGCTATGCGAGTTTGTTCGGATAATATACTGCAGAATAAATCGCCAAAGCCTTTGGGGCTATTCACACCAGTACCGACCGCAGTGCCGCCTTGCGCCAACTCGCGCAGTCTATGAACAGCGGAATCTACACGCGCCACTGCATATCGCACCTGTGCTTCCCAGCCACTCAGTTCTTGTTCTAAGCTAATCGGCATCGCATCCATTAGATGGGTTCGCCCGGTGGTCAGCTGCGCAGAGAGAGATTCCGCTTTGGTAGCAATGCAGGTCGCCAGATGTTCTAGAGCCGGCTTTAATTGCTCTTCAATCAACAGGCAGGCGCTTAGATGTATCGCAGTCGGTATCACATCATTAGAACTCTGGCTCATGTTGACATGATCGTTTGGGTGAACCTGAGAAGAGGATGCTTCTGAGGCAAGCCGGGCAATCACTTCATTGGCATTCATATTAGAACTAGTTGCCGAGCCAGTCTGAAATACACCTATCGGAAAATGCTTATCGTATTTATTAGCGGCAACCTCTTTGGCAGCTTGTGCAATTGCCTCGGCAATAATAGTATCCAGCAAACCCAATCGTTGATTGCTCTGCGCACAGCTATATTTTATCAACCCCAGTGCTCGTATAAAGGTCGATGGCATAGATAGCCCACTAATCGGAAAATTATCTACTGCACGCTGGGTTTGTGCACCGTAGAGCTTGTCCGCAGGTACTTTTACTTCACCCAAGCTATCCTTTTCTATTCTGTATTTCATCTATGTTTTTAATAAGTTGATAAAGTTCTGTAATTTTTTGGCAACGACGGTCTCCTAGATCCGCACTAGAATAACCCGCCAACTGCTTAGACAACAAGAAAGTTCTATATCCGCATCATCAAGCCAATCATGCCGACGATAATTCCTGAGAACAGCATCATTCGCCAAGTCAGACTGGCTTTTAGGTTAGCAATTTCAGTTTTCACATAACTTTTAGTTGCCATATCTTTAATAGATTCTTTGGTAGCCATCCGGGCTTCTATCCGAGCTTCCATATCCCTAAGATCCTCTTTTGTTGCTATGCATATACGGGTTTCTATGTCTCTCAGGGCACTCTTGGTTGCCATGCGTGCTTCCATACGAATTTCTAAGTTCTTAATATCCTCTTTTGTTGCCATGCGTATACGGGTTTCCAAGTCCTTAAGATCCTCTTTTGTTGCCATGCGTATACGGGTTTCTAGGTCCTTAAGATCCTCTTTTGTCGCCATGTGCGCTTCTAAGTCTCTAAGATCCTCTTTGGTCGCCATACGCTCTTCTAAGTCCTTAAGATCCTCTTTTGTCGCCATGCGCGCTTCTAAGTCCTTAAGATCCTCTTTTGTCGCCATGCGCTCTTCTATGCGCTCTTCTAAGTCATGAATATCGTACTTGGTCGCAGTATCTTTAATGGCTTCATTAATCGCTACATTATGCGCCTGCATAAAATCACTTATTGCCATGCTGGCTTGCTCGGCTGTTACATCTGGAATCTTTACCAGTGTTTCTTGCATCATATTTTGACTTTTCATTTTTACCTCTCTATATATATTAGCACTAATATTTGTGAAAAAACCTACCCTACAACAAATATAGCAATTGAAAATATCGCTACTGACGAAATAACTTATTCAACCGACGAACGGTACAATCCTTGCCGGTAAGAGCATAACCCTACTAATTCTGTGCTACTATAGAAATTGCTTTAGAAAAATAATCAATCTATGACATTATCTGAAATTACTGCAATCAGTCCTATAGATGGACGATACCGAAGCAAAAGCGAAGAACTAGCCGAATTTTTTAGTGAATACGCACTGATGCGCTATCGCTTAATTGCCGAAATAGAATGGTTCAAGTTTTTATCCGCCCATAACAAAATAGATGAAATTCCGGCGCTCTCTGAGCAAGCGAAAACTTATCTAGACAATATCGTTGATAACTTTGACGAGCAACAAGCGATGCAAGTCAAAACTATAGAAAAAACGACTCAGCACGATGTCAAGGCTTTGGAATACTATTTAGTCTCGCAAACAAAACCGATGCCTGAACTCAGTTGCTTATCCAATTTTTTCCATTTCGCCTGTACCTCCGAAGATATTAATAGTACTGCTTACGGTATGATGCTCAAAGCTGCTCGCGAAAAATGCCTGCTACCTCACCTACGCCGTATCCGCGATAGCTTGAAAGCTATGGCAACACGCTATGCCGATGTTGCAATGCTGGCGAGAACCCATGGACAACCGGCATCACCGACGACCTTAGGCAAAGAAATGGCAAATTTTTGCTACCGACTGCATGAACAAACCGAAAAATTTGCTGCGATTGGATTACGAGCTAAAGCAAATGGTGCATGCGGCAACTACAATGCACATCATCTCGCTTATCCGGAAATTGACTGGCAGCAACTCAGCAAGCATTATTTAGAATTATTAGGCTTGCAACAGCATCCTTATAGCACGCAAATAGAACCGCACGATCACATTGCCGAATTGATGGATGCACTTTCGCGTATCGCGCATGTATTATTGGATTTATGCCGCGATATTTGGCTTTATATCTCGTTGGAATTATTCAAACAAAAAATCGCAAAACAAGAAGTAGGCTCTTCAACTATGCCGCATAAAGTTAACCCAATACATTTTGAGAATGCTGAAGGTAATTTAGGTCTTGCCATTACCTTAGCAAGGCATTTATCGGACAAACTACCAGTATCGCGCTGGCAACGAGATTTATCAGATTCGACGGTGCTGCGCTCAGTAGGGTCAGTATTTGCCTATATGTTAATAGCACTGCATTCTATCGCCACAGGATTGGACAGATTGGAACTAAACCAAGAGCAGATCGCAGAACAACTATCCACCCATCCGGAAGTATTAGGGGAGGCAATACAAACACTGCTAAGAAAGCACGGCATGCAGGATGCCTACGAACAACTCAAGCAATTACAACGCGGACAAAGTATATCGTTGAAAACGCTTAGACTATTTATCGCAAATACTGATCTTCCAGAAGACGACAAAAACTTATTGCTTGCCCTAGAACCCAAGAACTATATAGGTATCGCTAGTCGTCTTGCAAAAGAGGTATAAAATTCAACAACTAGGCAGACGGTTTGCGTAGGAGTTTGCCCTACTGCGATTCTTGCTTGCTAGTAGTTAGGTCGTCAAGTTTTATATCCAGAGAACTGTATGTCGGGCTAAGTAGTTTGTAATACCAATTCGCATAGAGTTCCGACAGATATTCATTGTCGCTTTGTATTTCAGCTTCCGTCTCCGACGAGGTGTCGTATTGCGATGCGATGTCGGCTTGATACCCCGCTGAAAAAATGGCATAGGATTCATTATCTATTTGGTAGCTTTGCATATTCAATTCGAAACCGTCGAAGGTCGTAAATGTTGCATCTATATGCGTCTCAGGTAGTAAAAAACTATTGTCTTTAGGAAATACTTCTTTGAACTGCAAGTAATCAACCGCTGCAGCAATCTGTTGCAGGGCATAGGGGCTTTTTATTTCACGATCAGCGGGTAGATTTTCGATCTCAAATTCCCCGTCTTTGGTGCGGCGCACTATAGTCATAGTACTGACAAGCTCATCGTCGTGCTTTTCTATAACGATGCGATGAAGACTTTCGGGTGGCATATGAATAATGTATTTATCCAACCATTCGTCAACCGTCATGTCCAATTCTAAACGACGGTTAATCAACCAACTACGGTTTTCAACAGGAAGCCGTATATATTGTCCCTGATCCAAATGTGCCGGAAAATTGCCGACGATTAACTGCCAGCGGTTATCCGTAGTATCCATTTCCAATAAGATACCTGCCCCGTCTAAGGCATCAGCATCAGCAATACCTAGTTTAGGAAAATCTTCAGAGCGCGAACTCATTTCTTCGATTTTTTCAGCTTCCGTTAAGGCGCGCAATAAAGCGCGTATCTTGGGCACATCGGCAGGAAAGTCATCTTTCTCTACAACCCGCCAGATACCATTGTCGTCCTTTTGTATACGAAGGGTTTGCTCGCCTTGCGAAAGTCTCAATTCATTCATCTGGTTGGCTATATTGACTGCATCCGCGGCTAAATTAGGAAACAACTTTTGCTGTTCTTGGGTACTATCTTGCTCGCGCACCAACAAGAATACTACGGATGCAGAAATTGCAGTCGCCAGGACGATTAAAATGAGTGTCTTGGATTTCATCGTCTTTGCCGACGCCGCTTAACAAACGCAAAAACCAGTGCTAAAACGGTAACCAGTGCCGGCACTGCGCCGATATTAATGATTTTAAGATCACGGCCGAGTTGATCTATGTCTTTAGCCAAGTTATATTTAACCTCCCGCAGCTGTTTACGCGTTTGTAATCTTTGTCTCTGAAACTTTTGATATTCTTGCATCTGCTCGTCACTCAATATGTTGGCACCCCTCTTGCGGTCGCTGCGTTGCTCTTGTAATTCCTGCAGTTTTGCTTCGGTCTCTCTGAGTTTGCTCTCCAATTCTTGCTCGACTTCTCGATATTTGATCACCGCACCTTGTTCTATCTCCACTACTTTGGTAAAGGGACGATTAAAACTCGCACGACTACGTATACCTATCAGATCTTTACCGCCGGTAATATTATCTATCGCATTGATTACAAAGTCGCGATTATTAGCAATCGGCTGGTACAGACGCTGACCAAAAAAATTCTGCACGACCACCCATAAACGATCGCTCAGCACATCTACATCGGCAACGACGAGCAAATTAACCGGGCCGTCTGATTTTGCTATATGAGAATCTAACGCATCGTCTTGAGCCTGTTGCCCATCGGCATCATCGCTCTTACTGTCATCACCGTTGTCACCTTCTTCGTCCGCTTCTTTAGGAGGCGCATCAAAAGCACTGTCAATCTCGCCTTTGAGGCGGGCAGCAATCGGATATTCCTCTTGCGAAGCTCTGAATCCCTTTTCCAACTCCGACGGCTCACTCATAAAACGGATTATATCTAAGGGTACCAGTGAAGACTCTTTACTGGTGTACATCAACGGCGTCATTTCTATTTTTTCCTTATCCAATACTTTGATGTGTGAGGCTATCGCAAAATTGACTTGCTCCAACGCCGAAGTGACTACATCTTCACGATCTATACTATTTTTATTCAGCCCGATATAAAGAATATTACGCTGCGGCGGCTGACCGGGCAGGCTAATTTGTAAACTGTTGTTAAAGTCGGTCACCACAGTGCGTTCGGCTACCTCAAAACCCCACTCCTTAAATAAGGTGTTCAGCGATGAACCCTTTATCGATAAATCCTGCATCTGCACATCACTCGGCAAAGGAATTTCCTCAACTTCGGCATAAGGATCGACAAAAAATATCGCATTGCCACCTTTCATCACATATTGATCTATCGCATAAAGCGTTTTGTCGGCTAAATTTTTAGGGTGCACCACCATCAACACATCAATCTCTTCGTCTATTTGTTCGCTATCGGTAAAAACTAATTGAACTTCAAAGAGCTGTTCTATCTGTTCGATAATCACCCACGGATTAGGGCGGCTTGCCGCGCCCAAACCCTCGACTGGATACATAGGTAGTGCAGACATCAGACCAATAATCGGTTTTTTAGGATTCATCAAAGTATAGAGTAGTTTGTCAATATCGTATTCCAGAAAAACTTCACGGCGTGGATCTAAAAATGGTATCTTTTCAACATCTCCGACTGCGTTGCTACCAGCCAAACCGAAATACAACACATCGCCGCTCTCTTCTAACGGAATTCTTTGTATACCAAAGCCTGAGGCACGATCTTCATCTTCCGAAAAAGGCACCGGGTCTATAAAGTTCAGCCTTAATTTACCACCGGCGTAGATTTTATATTCCTCCAGAATTTCTCGCACACGCTTATAGTATTTACGATAATACGGATTGTTGCTACTTGATTCTTGAGTGAAAAATAAATAGAGGTTCAGCGGCTGATCTATTGCTGCAACGATATTGCGCGTGCTATCGGACAGGCTATATATTTTGTTTTCGGTCAAATCCAAACGCATGTTTTTGAACAAAATGTTGGACAGAGTAATCAATACCAAAAATAATATTGCCAACAATATACAAACGCTTTTAGTAGAAGATAAAAACCGCATTTTAGGTCATCCTTGCTTTCTATTCTCTAAAACAACTACATTGGCAATCAGCCAGAAGCCTATCATCAACATAAAATAAATTATATCTCTGAGATCTATAACGCCCTTATTAATAGAACTAAAGTGCGATAAGAAACTCATTGAAGTTATAGTGTCCAATAAAACTTGCGGCAGCCACAGCTTAAAGAAATCTATCACAAAAGGGAAATTCGTCGTGATAAACAAAAAGCAAATCGCAATGCTGATAATAAACGCAATGACTTGATTGCTGGTCGTTGCCGAAATGCACGAGCCTATAGCCAAGAACGCACCAGCCATCAAAAAACTACCCAGATACGACGAGAATATGACGCCGTTGTCGGGTTCCCCTAAATAATTGACCGTTAGCCACAACGGGAAGGTTAACAACAATGCCAATCCGGCGAATAACCACGCTGCCAGATATTTACCCAGCACTGCCTGCACGATGCTAATCGGCAAGGTCATCAGCAGTTCTATGCTACCACTCTTTTTTTCCTCAGCCCACAAACGCATGGATATTGCCGGAATTAAAAACAGATACAACCACGGATGATACTGAAAGAACGGTACCAAATCAGCTTGATTACGCTCGTAAAAATTACCCAAATAGAAAGTAAAGGTAGCAGCGAGCATCAAAAATATAATGATGAAAACATAAGCGAGCGGTGTCGTAAAATAGTGCGACAATTCTCTTTTCATAATCGCGTATATTGTTTTCACGATAAGCTACCTTCGGTTATTTTTCTGAAAACATCGTCCATGCGACCGTGTTCGACACGCAAGTCGTCTACTTCGGGTGTTCTGCTTGAAATCCAGCTTTGCAGTTGGCCATAGATATGCATCTTTAGATCCTTGTCAACAAATACCAACCAACGATTACTAAGCGTATCGTATTCCAAAGACTTCACGCCGGGAATATCTTTTATATCGGTCAGCAGCTCTTCGTCCTTAGCATACAAACTGAGCGTATTCTGGTAACGCGATCTGGTTAATAATTTATCGGGTGTCGTGTCAATCAGTAATTTACCTTTGGCAATGATCAATGCTCGGTTGCACACCGCACTCACCTCTTCCAAAATATGGGTGGAAATTACCACTATTTTGCTCTTGCTCAGCGAATTAATTAAAGCTCTGACATGATATTTTTGATTCGGGTCTAGACCGTCGGTAGGTTCGTCCATAATCAACACTTTGGGGTCGTGTATCAAGGCTTGCGCCAAGCCTACGCGCCGCTTAAACCCCTTAGATAAGGTTTCTATGGGCTGCCTCAACACCTCTTCAAGCGCAAGTTCCGCTATCACATAATCCATACCGTTGCGCGTTTGTTCTTTACTCAGTTGGCGAACTTCGGTAATAAAGCTGAGAAAATCTTTCACCGTCATATCTGCGTATGTGGGGGCACCTTCAGGCAAATAACCGACTAATCTTTTAGCTGCGATAGGATCGCTATCAATATCGTGGTCGTATATATTGACCCGGCCTGAGGTCGGCTTTAGATACCCGCATATCATTTTCATCGTTGTCGATTTGCCAGCACCGTTAGGTCCTAGAAAACCTAAAATATCACCTGCTGCCACATCAAAACTAATGCGATCTACGGCGGCAAAATCATCAAAAAATTTAGATAAATCTTGTATTCTTAACATTTATAACTTTAGTGTTTCGCTAAACCACTTATCTACTCACTCGATGTGCTTGAATGACTGGTTAGCATTTTTTCTAATTTTACTACATCGGCCTCAGTGTCGACCGCAACATGCGCGAACGACGATACCTTCTCCACCTTAATTGTGCCACCGTACCATAATACTCGCAGCTGCTCCAAGCTCTCGCTTTGCTCTATGTGCGGTTGTGCAAGAGAGGCAAAATGTTTGAGGTAGCTACAATAATATACATAAATTCCGATATGCTGCAAGCCCATCTTAGCACCCACAGGTAATACGGCACGGCTGAAGTATAAGGCAAAACACTCGTTATCGCAAACAACACTGACAACATTATCCGATGCCAATTCCTCTGCCGCAACCTCAGTGGCAAGGGTGGCAATATCAACACTAGGGTGAGAGACCAAACACTGCACCGCAGTACGTATATCCTGCGGACTCAATAAAGGCTCGTCGCTTTGTAGATTAACGACAATCTGGTTATCATCCCATTGCTTGATATCAGCCACCTCAGCACTACGATCGCTACCGGTTTTATGCGCAACCGAAGTCACGCAAGCAATACCGCCAAAACCGCGCACACAATCTATAATTCGATAATCATCGCTTGCCACTATCACTTCGTCGGCACCACTGCGTGCCGCATTCTCGTAAGTGTATTGTATTAATGGCTTGCCAAGTATTCTATACAGCGGCTTACCAGGGAACCGCTGCGATGCATAGCGCGCTGGTATGACAACCTTAAAGTTTGGGAGATTCGTTGCGTTTTTTATAGTATTCATACTCCTCGCTGCTTAATTGGCGCGCCTCGTCGACGAGCATCACCGGCAATCCGTCTCGTATTTCGTAAGCGAGTTTCGCAGCTAAGGAGATTAGCTCCTGTTTTTCTTTATCGTAAATCAAAGCCCCTTTAGTGACTGGGCAAACTAGAATATCAAGTAATTTTTTATCCATAAAACTAAAATGAAAGTATTATACGATTATGATAGTAGCATTATGCAATGCAATGTCAGGCAATCTATACATCTTGTTTTTTTCGCTTGTGTTTTTGTAATATTTTATCAAATATCAAAGCATTATTTATTAATTCTTTGAACAATTCCCATCATATCTTATGTCATATTTTATGCCTTTCATTCACTTCGCCACGCTTTCATCCGAGGAAAGCGCATTAATGTCGGAATCAACCAAACAATAAAGCGATAATGTGTTCCCAGTGCTTGAACAGTTTCACGCGTTGTTTTAGCTGAATTATTCATTTTATATCTAGTAGTTTTGCCATTTACTGATAACCATTATGTATCCCATATAGAAAATTTTGGCAAAATTTTGCCGTTTCTTGCCTCCAACAGAGACAAGAAAGAGGTAAAGATTCATGGCGTAAGCGTCCGGGCAACACGGAACCCGACGTTGCTGACACGATCCGAAGCTACGTTCCCGCCGCGATAAGCGGAGCGAAGGAACCTCGGGCTTTCGTTCCAGGAGCCGCCACGCAACACGCGGAACTCTCTACTATACCTGTACCTGCAACTACTCACCCAAGCACTACCATCCGCCGGTGCACCATCATAGTCATCATGCGAACAATCCTCCACCCATTCCCATACATTGCCGTGAACATCATGCAAACCAAATGCATTGGCAGGATAATGCCCTACTGCAACAGTTCCTTGATTATATTGACCGTAGTCATAATTCGCCTGACTCGGATTAATCGTGTTGCCAAAATGATACGCAGTCGTCGTACCCGCTCTAGCTACATATTCCCATTCCGCCTCGCTCAATAATCGGTATGACTTTCCAGTGCTCCGCGTTAGCCAATCGACATAAGCCTGGGCATCATGCCACGACACATAAACTACCGGATGGGCATTAAAACCCGGATGACGCCAGTCAACACCAGCATCGTATCCCGTTGCATTCACAAAAGCTTCGAACTGCCCGCGTGTCACCTCATATTTGCCAACCGCAAACGGCTGAGGAATAGTGACACGATGTTGTGGGCCTTCATCGCTATACCTGTCTGGCTCATCTTCAGGAGAACCCATCAGAAATGAACCACTTGGCACCCGCACCATTTGCGGACAATTGCTACAATCACGAAAAGTTCCAGGTGTACTACCACGCTCACCCACTTCAACATATATATCTAGTTCGTCGGTATTACCAAGACTGTCGGCTACGACTATCGTCACCGTTTCATCACCTTCAGCCACCGTAGTTAGTTGGAAGCGTAATTCCCGTTGGATATTGCCGATATCTTCAGGAAAGCTAAGCGAGGTAGGCACTGATACCACAGAAGCACCTCCGCTGCTTAATTCCAAATTCATCGTCAGCGCATCATCCGCATTGCTTCCCTCAACGACCACCACCACCATCTGGGGGGTTGCATCAGCAGTACCTAGCTTGTATCTTGTGTCATCCGACGGGCTGGTAATCTCCAACGGAGTTAATGGCGTAAGCGTCCGGGCAACACGGAACCCGTTGTTACGGTCCGAAGCCTCGTCCCTGAAGCGATTAGCGGAGCGCAGGAACCTCGGGTTGTTGAACCAGTCGCTGCCACGCAACACGCGATAATTCCCATCACAATTACTTACCCAAGCACTCCCATCCTTTGGTGCACCGTCATAATCAA
>JACONC010000026.1 GCA_014323925.1 Chromatiales bacterium
TTGTGCTAGTACCTTAAATGAGCGTAGGCAACAGCGCAGTGCGATAACAGACCTCAACTACATCAAGCGTCGTATCACACAAATTGATGCTTATATTACTAAGGTGATTGCTGACGATGTTCAGCTTGCAAAGACCCAAGCATTGTTATCCTCAATCTCCGGTATTGGTACACAAACACTCGCATTCTTTTGTGCGACTATTGATATTCAGACTTTTCAAAATGCTAAACACATCTGCCTTTATTGGCATCGCACCCGTGCGCAAGCAATCTGGAAACTACGAAGCTAAAGGTCGTATCTCTAAAATTGGCAATGTTTAACTGCGCAGTGGATTGTTTATGGCTGCTCTTTCAGCTAGACATCATAATTCATTGTTGCGTGATTTTGCCGATAGGTTAGAGCAATGCACGATTTTATCCAAAAAGCAAATTATTGTCGCTTGTGCGCACAAGCTCGCACGCATTATTTATGGAGTACTTAAACATCATAAGCCTTTCGGCCCCAATTATTGTGGTTCACTTAACGCCGAAATGAGCGCTTAACAGAGAAGTATAAAATATGCATAAAATGAGTTGACTTTTAATAAGGCATCAGGTCAACATCAAGTTGTCTTTGTATGGAGAGCCATCTTTCCGCTGTCCGTTTTAGGCTAATAATATAGATAGGTAGATAAGGCATTTATAGGCGCTCGAAAGTCTTGCTCATAAAATCTAAGGTTAAATGAGGAAAGGTCATCTCTTACTTAGAGTGGACACTATAGTATGTGTAGGCGGGTAGTGCAATAATACAAGGAGGACAAACAATCAAGAGATCTAACTCTCCCTTGCAATATAATGTCCCATGAACTGTATCAAAAGCTCTACGCATATCCATAATAGCCTGTTTCCATTTAATCGCTGCCGAACGCGTTAGCATATAACCCATGCCAGATGTTGCAGCAAATTTGTTAAGCCAAGGCTCTGTTAGACGATGGTTAGAGCTAAACCTATGCCGAGGAGATTTATCCAACGAGGGTATACCCCCTATTTTAACCGCGCTCATTTTTGAATAGACACGGGCTTCTTTTGATTTCAACAAACATAGAAAATCCTCTCTGACGATAGCCGAAAAAATGGAACATACCATATATAAAGGTAGTTGTGGGTAATACTTTTTATACCTTATCAGCTTATATATGCTGCGTGAATAAATGCTAAAAATATCTCTTAATGATTTCTTTCCTCTCTTACTTATAAGATGCTTCTTGTGTTCGCGTAATATAGCCTTAATAAAACGTGATACATGACCAAACATTATGATATCGCGCAGAAATACTTGGGACTCAGCCAATAGCTGCGGAAAATTAGGTAATAGCCGGCAATCATCTTCTAACACGCAGGCTCGGGAAATGTTGTTTTTTATCATTAAATCATAGACCTTAATGTGACTCAGACTACAAGCCATAGTGCCTAAATAAGATTTATGATGTGTTTTGAAAAAATAATCTAGCTGTTGCTCATCTATGTCTAGCTGGTCTGCTATCGCCTTGCGATATGCTTGAGAGTGCAAATCATATTTATCTATTCCATCTATGAATTGATACTGTAAGTTAAGAGCATCAAGTTGTCTTGATATGGAAAGCCGTCTTTCTGGTGCCCGTTTTAAGCTAATAATATAGATAGGCGGATAAGACATTTCTTAGTTATAGATACATTTAAATGATGGATATTATATACTTAAGTGCGGAAGATTGCTTCCCTATGCACGATACCTGTAAGCACAGGTATATTTAGATAGCACGGGTCGCAATATAAATTGCGAATTATATACTAATCTGCATACTGATTATTTTAGCAATACCTTCTAGCGAGTATGCATCGTGTTCTTTCCATCAGGCTTAGGAACTTATCCATCTTGGCTTTGTTCGTGGTTTTGTCTTCATTAGCTTTCTATAGTCCTCTTCAATTTTTATAGTCTTTTGGATTTGATATGCTGGAGACCTCTCCAACAGCGCCACTGGGCATTTTCTGTCTGCCTTCAATCAGCCTCCGGTGACTGGTGGGAAAAAGGCGACTTCATCGCCGTCTTTAATAGCGGTATCATCATTTGCGTACTCGTAGTTCACCGCGCATAACGCCTGTGGCGGTAGCGTGTTGGATAGGACATTCTTCAAATCTTTGACCGACGCTATTTCACTTACATCTTCTACGCACTCTTGGTTCCGTCCTGTCTGTTCGCGTAGCGATGCGAAATATTTAACTGTTATCATGCTATACTCTCACTTTTAATATCCAATTATTCTACATTGCTTATTCAACTTATGGGGAGATATGTCTGAATTAACTCATTTTGACAAACAGGGTAATGCGCAGATGGTCAACATCAGTGATAAAGCCGTCACCCGTAGAGTAGCGATTGCCGAAGGGTGTATTTTACTAAACGAGAAGACGCTGCAAGCCATCTTAAGTGGAAAATCGGCTAAAGGTGATGTTTTGGGTGTAGCCCGCTTAGCTGGCATTATGGCAGCTAAACGGACATCAGAATTAATACCGCTATGTCATTCTATAAGCCTATCATCTATTGAAGTAAACTTTGAAACTCAGTCAAAACCACCTGCCGTCGTTTGCCGTAGTCGTGCTGAGATAGATGCTAAAACAGGTATTGAAATGGAGGCTATCACCGCAGTACAAATCGCATTGCTCACCGTCTACGACATGTGCAAAGCAATGGATAGAGGTATGGTGATAGACAATATTCGGCTGATAGAAAAATCCGGCGGCCGATCAGGAACCTGGCATCGTCCAGAGAATAGCAGTGTTTAAGTTAATCAAAAGATTATTATCGCTACTACTGTTGGTATTAGTGTTAGCCGTTGCACTCGGTGCTGTTTTCGTTTACTATTTCGATGCGAACGATTACAAAGAACAAATTATCTCTTATCTAGAATCACAAAGTAAGCGTTCGGTTGAACTAGCTACCCTAAACTTAAGCCTATTTCCGTCCATCGGGTTTAGTGCCGGAGGATTGAAGGTTGGAGAAAATCCGGATTTCGGCGATACACCTTTTCTAGAAGCCGAAGAAATACAACTGAGTCTGGAGCTATTGCCCCTACTACGAGATGAAGTGCAAATAGACGGCATAGTACTAAGAGGTATTAAGGTTAATGTGTTGAGAGATGCTCGCGGGCAATTCAATTTTGCAGACTTTGAGACGATGATCGTCGCAGGACAAGATACTGATAAGCAGGATGCAGGCAGTAAGGTCTCTCAAGCATTGGCATTAACCGGCCTTGGTGGTTTGACACTAAAAGAAGGCTACCTGTACTGGGATGATCGCTTAAACGATAGTCGTATGGAGATTAGTGATTTGAGCTTTGAAAGCGGCACTTGGCATACCAACAAGCCTACCGCAGTTTCTTTGAACGCAAAAATAAGTACGTTTGCGGGGGACGCAAAAGACTTAACCGCAGTGATAGCAGTCAACACCGAAGTGTTGCCCGACTTATCAACAGGTGATGCAACCATCAGCGGCACCGGTCTAACTGTAGATGTGACTCAATTGAGCACACCGTTGATGGCACGCATAAACGGCAAAATAGCTTCGCTAGAGCTAACCGGCGGCACTTTAGCGAAAAATAAAATCCCTGTTGAACTGGACGCAGTTATCAACGGATTGTCGGCAGACATGCCTGATCTTGATGCAACGCTTAATATAACAGCCGAAGTGCTACCCAATTTAGCAAACAACAATATGCAAGTCTACAACCTTAGCACACTCGCCAATATTAAAGGTTTGGATAAAGATTTGCGTGTCAGTGCAACGGCAGAGCAGAACAAAACATTATTGGCCGGCGATTTCATTGCTGATAATTTTACGGTTTCTTATGATGATCTCAAAGTAGATGGACGCCTAGAGCTCAGCGATTTATATACAAACCCTAAAGCTAAAATTGCAGTGCCTATGCTCAATTACGATACTTGGCAATTCAGAAAAATTTTATTAGATAGTTCTATGATAGACGATAGGATATTACTCAATTTACGGCAGGCGGAATTTCATCAAGGGCGCATTAGTGGTCAATTAGATAGCAATGTTAAATCTAATTTATATCAGTTGAAGTTACTAGCCAGAGATGTTCCGATTGACAAGATACAGGCTGCTGTTAGCGCCGATGGACAAGCAGTCTTACATGGGCAAGCGCAACTAAACCTAGCACTAAGCGGTACCCTCGGGAATGTTGACGAACTGCTGGCAAGTTCTGCCGGCAAAGCGAATGTGCGTATTACACAAGGGTCTTTGGGTGATAAATCGCTTGCCGCAATAGTTGAGAGAGTGGTTGCCTTTTTAGAGGGACGTACGAAACGGACAGCCGGCGAAGAATTAATCTTTGATGATTTAACTGCCACGGTGATACTGAATAAGGGTATTGCCAAAAATGACGATTTAGTAGTTCAGATGCCCTTATTGGATATGAAAGGAACTGGTCAAGTAGATCTTATACGATCCCAGATTGATTATATGTTATACACTCGGTTGAAATCCAGACCGGAAATACAGGTGCCTGTGCATATTTCCGGTAATCTAGACTCGCCGAACTATAAACCAGACTTTAGCCCTCTGATTAAACAAAAGATATTGGAGGGAACTGAGCTCAAGGAAAAATTAGAAGAAAAAGTGACTGATATAGAGCAAAAGATACAAGATAAAATCAAAGGCGATTTTTTAGAAGGCTTAAAAGATAAGTTAAAATTACCTTTTTAATTTACCATGAAGATATAAGATGAGTTCATCAAATGGCGGACTGTCGGATCATCACAATTTAAGTGGTCAGCGGCTTTTGCTCGGTATCTGCGGTAGTATCGCAGCTTATAAAAGCACTTATCTGCTTCGCGAGTTGCGTAAGACAGGCAGTGAGGTTCGTGTTATCACCACCGCATCGGCACGAGCTTTTGTGACTAATTTGACCTTGCAGGCTTTGTCCGGACACCCTGTTGAAACCGAACAGTTTATTCAAACAGAAGGTGCCGGGATGAAGCATATCGAGTTAGCACGGTGGGCAGATTGTATTATCGTTGCCCCCGCCACCGCTAATTTCATTGCCAAGCTGGCGCACGGCATAGCCGACGACTTACTGTCTACGGTGTGCATCGCCGCTGATAAAAAGTTGATAGTCGCCCCGGCAATGAACAAACAGATGTGGCAACACTCGACTGTGCGGGAGAATGTTCAAAAGATACGCAACCTTGGTGTCACGATTTGGGGACCTGATAGCGGTGAACAAGCGTGCGGCGACGAAGGTGAAGGGCGTATGATGGAACCTTCCGAGTTGACAAGACGCATAAACTTATTGCTCGATTCAAACAAAGCTCTGCGCCAATGCAAAGTGGTCGTCACTGCTGGTCCGACACGCGAAATGATAGATCCAGTGCGCTATATCAGCAATCGTAGTTCCGGTCGTATGGGCTTTGCGTTGGCACAAGCAGCAGCTGATGCTGGTGGCGATGTGCATTTGGTGGCCGGGCCGGTTTCTTTAGACACACCGACTGGTGTTAGAAGATATGATGTGTTCTCCGCCCAAGAAATGTTAAAGACCGTGATGAGGATTGTCGGCGACGCACATATCTTTATTGCGTGTGCTGCGGTTGGCGATTATTGCTTACAAAAAACATACAGCCATAAACTCAAGCGTAGCAAACAGGATATATCATTAAAACTCATCCCCACACCAGACATACTGGCAACGGTTGCCCAACTACCGCAGCGTCCATTTTCAGTTGGCTTCGCTGCTGAAACTAGAGCATTGGAGAGCAACGCTAAGAAAAAATTGCTCGCTAAAGGCTTGGATATGATTATCGCAAACCAAGTCGGTACCGATTATCCTTACGGCTTTGATAGCATGGATAATGAAGTGATCGTATACCAGCGCGGTGCTAAGTTTACCCTCGGACCTGACTCTAAAATTAACTTAGGGCGACTCATCATTGAGCATATCGTAGATTACTATAAGCATAGCGGACATCATGAGACGACGCATACAGCTTAAAGTGATAGACCCTCGCGCAGAGGAGCAATATCCGCTTCCGCAGTATGCAACCTCAGGTTCAGCTGGTGTTGATTTGCGAGCTTGTCTGAGCAACGCAATTGAACTTGCGCCTGGGCAGGTAGAATTGATACCCAGCGGTATCGCCGTTTATATTGGAGATCCATCGCTTGCCGCAATAATATTGCCGCGTTCTGGCTTAGGGCACAAACACGGTATTGTGCTGGGGAATCTAGTCGGTCTGATTGATTCCGATTACCAAGGACAGATTTATATCTCTTGTTGGAATCGTGGTAGCGAGTGTTTTAGGATAGCGCCTGGGGAGCGCATCGCACAACTGGTTTTCGTGCCTACAGTACAGGTTAAATTTGAAAAAGTAGAATCTTTTGAACGCAGCCAACGCAACGATAAAGGCTTCGGTCATTCCGGCACCCATTAACAATGCCTGTAGATAAAAGTGTTTTTCGTGCGTATGATGTGCGCGGTATAGTAGATCATAGTTTAGACGAAGCTCTGGTCTACGATATAGGACGTGCGATTGCCACGCGCTATCCCGAAGCACAAAGTTTTGTTGTGGGCAGAGACGGTAGATTATCGAGTCCTCGTTTTGCTGAAGCGTTAGCCGGTGGACTACGCTCGGCGGGTGTGCAAGTAGTGGATCTAGGTGCAGTGCCGACGCCAGTGCTTTATTTCGCTGCTCATGAATATTCTGAAGGTTGCGGTTTAATGGTAACTGGCAGTCATAATCCACCGAATTATAACGGAGTGAAAATGATGGTCGGCAAACATACGTTGGCCGGTGATGAGATACAAGCGTTATATCAAGATATCGTCAAGGGACACTTCAACAAAAGACACGGAAGCTATCGTTCATTGAATGTGATGGACGCTTATATAGATAAAATAGCCGAGGATATTGTCTTGCCCTATCCGTACAAGCTGGTTGCAGATTGTGGCAACGGTGTAGCTGGTCCTTATGTGGTTGCATTATTTGATGCTTTAGGATGCGAGTTGCAGTGTTTATACTGCGATATAGATGGCAATTTTCCTAATCATCACGCCAACCCTAGCGAAGAAAAAAATCTTGTTGACTTAATCGCCACAGTCAAGGAAAGTAATGCCGAACTAGGCATTGCTTTTGATGGAGACGGAGATCGTTTAGGGGTAGTAGACGAGTTAGGTAATATTATTTGGCCAGATCGTCAGATGATGGTTTACGCAAAAAAGATATTGGAACAAGAGCCGGGAGCGTGCATAGTCTACGATGTAAAATGCTCTAACCACCTGCGCAAGATAATAGAAAAAAACGGTGGCCATGCGCAAATGTGCAGAACCGGCCATTCTTATGTTAAATCTATGCTCAAAAAAACTGCTGCACTATTAGCAGGTGAGATGAGCGGACATATTTTTTTCAATGATCGCTGGTACGGATTTGACGACGCACTGTATACGGCAGCCCGCCTAGTAGAAATTTGTGCCGACAATACCGACAGTTCTAGTCAGATATTCGCTAAATTACCGCATAGCATCTCCACCCCAGAATTGAATGTACACCTAGAAAACGAAGGAGACCAACACATCTTCATGGAACATTTTCTCGCAAAAGCACGCTTCAACGACGGCGAACTAGATTACACTGATGGTTTGCGAGTTGATTTTAATGACGGGTGGGGTTTGGTACGCGCCTCCAACACCACGCCGTGTTTAGTGCTTCGCTTTGAAGCGGATAATGCAGAACGCCTTGATGAAGTAAAAGACATTTTTAGAAAGCAACTACTATTGGTAGAAAGGGATTTAGAAATAACTTTTTGACGGTCGGATTTATGGCGAACAAAGATTTTAGTAATGCTGATAGAGTTAGAGTGCTAAGTGAGGCTTTGTCTTATATACAAAAGTTTTACGGTAAGACTATTGTCGTCAAATACGGCGGTAGTGCAATGACCGAAGCATCTCTCAGACACGGTTTCGCAAGAGATGTGGTATTACTTAAAGCAGTTGGCATGCACCCGCTAATAGTCCACGGTGGCGGTCCCAATATCTCACGTAACTTGGCGGCAGCCGGCATTGAAAGCATATTCGTAAACGGTTTACGAGTCACTGGGTCAGACTCTATAGAGATCATTAAAAAAACCTTGGCAGAAATCAACCTTGACATCAGCCGGCTTATAGAAGAACACGGAGGGCAGACACACAATATCGTCGCTGATCAAATGATAACGGCAACCAAGTTATATGATGGAAAAGAAATGTCTGATACAGATTTAGGTTTGGTGGGGGAGGTTGCTACAGTGTCACCAGAACTCGATAAACTCACACATCACCCTACCCGTATTCCGCTAATCGCTCCTCTGGGCATTGGTAGCGATGGTCAATGCTACAACATCAACGCGGATTGGGTGGCAAGCAGCATCGCCGCACATCTAGCAACCGAGAAATTAATTTTAATGACAAATACTGCAGGTGTTCTCGATAAGCAAGGCGAACTGATAACTCAAGCCACCGAGTCTGAAATTAGCAAACTCGTTGCACAGAAAACGATACACAGCGGCATGTTACCTAAGGTTTCGTGCGCGTTAAAAGCAATTTTCGGTGGCACGAAGGCGGCACATATCATCGACGGACGTACCCCCCATGCTGTATTGCTTGAATTGTTAACTGATGGCGGAGTGGGAACATTAATTAAACATTAACACGGAATCTAATTTTATAGATAATGAAAGTGGTTCTTCAAGCTGTTAAAGCCGATATTACCAAACTGAAGGTTGATGCGATTGTCAATGCTGCTAATAACAAATTGACTGGCGGCGGCGGAGTAGACGGGGCTATACATCGCGTGGCAGGTCCGCAACTATTGAAAGAGTGTAAAACTTTAGGTGGTTGTCCTACCGGAGAAGCGCGGGTAAGTAAAGCATATCGTTTGCCGGCACGCTATGTAATACATACGGTAGGGCCAGTATGGCAAGGTGGCGAGGCAAACGAAGCTCAATTATTAGCATCGTGCTACCGTAATAGTTTAGATTTAGCGCGACAACTATCGCTAAGCCGTATTGCATTTCCGGCAATCAGTTGCGGTGTGTACGGTTATCCAGTAGATAAGGCGGTAGAAATTGCAGTTTGTAGCTGTAGGCAGCACGGTGGTGGAATGGATATTGTATTTGCCTGTTTTGACGATACTATGTTGGCGTATTATTTGAAAGCCTTAAATAAAGAATGAAAGTTGATCTAACGCAGCATTTGTTAACCGGAGTATCTCATATACCTTCGCCGAATTACGACCGGCGGCCGCCACAAGTAGAAATTGAACTGATAGTAATTCATGGCATCAGTTTGCCGTCTGGGTTATACGGAGGACACGAAATAGAGCAGCTGTTTACCAATCGGTTGACTGTACAGCAGTGTGCAGATCTAGAATTGGGAAAAGACTTGCGGGTTTCAGCACACCTGTTGATACGCCGCAACGGTGAGATTATTCAATTTGTTCCTTTTAATCGCCGTGCTTGGCACGCCGGTGAGTCAAACTATAAAGGACGTCGCAATTGTAATGACTACTCAATAGGTATAGAAGTCGAGGGTTGTGATACACAACCTTACGAGAAGCAACAATACGAGAGTCTCCGCTCAGTCATATCGGCTCTAGTAGTCGCTTATCCTAAACTTGATAGCGAATGTATTAGTTATCACAGCGATATTGCGCCTGGGCGAAAGACTGATCCAGGGCCTTCGTTTGATAGAGATTTTATGCAGGGGACTAAATTGTGAGTGCCCACTCCAATGTAGAGAAAATTTTAGCTAGCATTGCCAGTGCGGCAAGCAGGCCTCTGCAGCATCGCTTGATCGGTATAGAAAAAGAGTCGTTGCGGGTTGCCGGCGATGGTACTTTAGCGAAGACCACACATCCTAGAGCATTAGGTTCGGCGTTAACGCATCCTTATATCACCACCGATTTTTCCGAAGTTTTATTGGAATTCGTAACGCCACCGCTACCCACTGCGACACAAGTAATTGATTTCCTTGAAGAAATACATGGCTGTGTGTATAGACATATAGGCAACGAACTACTTTGGTGTGCCAGCATGCCATGCACCATAAGGGACGGGACTGACATACCGTTGGCGTATTATGGTTCCTCCAATATCGGCAGAATGAAGACCATATATAGAAGAGGGTTAGCTTATCGCTATGGTCGGTTTATGCAGACCATTGCCGGTGTGCACTTTAATTATTCGTTGGAAAACACATTTTGGCAATGGTTTTATCAATATCTTGGCAGTAGTGAATCGATGAGCGATTTCCGTTCTGAACGCTATATGGGTTTAATCCGAAACTTCCTGCGTGTGGCGTGGATGATACCATATTTATTCGGCGCATCGCCTGCAATATCTAGAACTTTCGTAGCTGAAGGCGCCCATGACCTTCGCCCATTCGACGACACAACATTATTCGCTCCATATGCAACTTCACTTAGGATGGGAGATATCGGTTATCAAAATAATCGCGAAGCTGATATCGGCGTTAAGGCATGTTACGACAATTTGAAGCAGTATGTGCACTGCTTGGGGAGGGCGGTCGGAAGCGAATACCAGCCTTATAGACTTTTGGGTATTAAAGAAGGGGGCGAGTACCGACAGTTGAACGCGAATATCCTACAGATAGAAAACGAATACTATAGTACGATACGCCCTAAACACCAAAGTAGCGGTGACGAGATGCCACTGGCGATATTAAGGAGCAAAGGTGTGCAGTATGTAGAACTCAGATCGCTCGATATAGACATCATCGAAAATACTGGCGTTGGTGTCGAACAGCTTTGTTTTCTTGAAGCATTAATGATTTTTTGCCTACTCGATGATAGTCCGCTGATTGACACTCAGCACTGGGAAATGATAGACGGTAACGAAATCAAAGTGGCACAAGAAGGCCGTTATCCCAACTTAGAGTTAAATTATTTCGGCAATAAGAGAAAGTTAAAAGAATGGGGAATAGATGTTTGTATGCGAATGCAAGCAGTATGTGATTTATTGGATAGTCAGTGTAATAATGATATATATCGATCGGCACTGCGCAAGCAGATGGAAAAATTCCATCACCCTGATTTATGTCCGTCGGCATTAATGCTTGAGGAAATGCGGCAAAATCAACAGAGTTTTGTTGAATTGATCAGACACTATGCGACCCAAAAGAAAGGTTATTTTATGCAATATCCCGTAGACACTGAACATTTGAGGCAGTTTGAACAAACAGCACAAAATAGCATTGACGAACAAAAGCGACTGGAGAAAACCGACAAACTGTCTCTAGACCAGTATATAGAAAACTATTACGCCCAGTTGAATGATTTAAATTATGAGTTATAGGTTGCTTGAACTGCCGAATACGGTCATTGCAGATTTAGAGGTTAGTGATAGCCTATATGTTTTGATATTCTCCGATGCGCTGATTATCAAGGTGATGGATGCTGCAAAACAACGCACGAGGTGGCGGCAAAGCGGTAGCATTATCGTCAAAGGGTCATTTAGTGATAGTGTAGAGCACTTAAATATAAAATGCCCAGTTAAAATACGAAGCGGAGAGTTTCAAGACAATGTGTTCGTCTACTATAATACCATTCGGTTACCCTGTCATGTATACGGTGATGTAGCGATTCGCACGAGCTTTGATGGCATAGAAAAACCATTAGAGATAAGCGGTGAAGAAATAGAAGTCGTGTTAGAAGGAGAACCTAAATACATCAAGCATATTAATTAAAAATTAAACATAAATTTGTAGGCAAAGATGAAACTGATTAATTATAGATATAAACAGGAAAAACGTATTGGTGTGTTAAGGGATGGCAAAGTTTTGTTGCCCTCTCTAGACGCCAATCAGCCGATACCTTATTCCGATATGTTATCGCTGATTGGAGATGGACATCAAGGGTTGGTTAAATTAGCAGAATGGGCTGATAACGCTCCCTCAGAGGCGAGCGTAGAGATCGATGAGCGAAATTTATTGGCACCTATTTTGCAGCCACCGCGCAACATTATTTGTTTAGGATGGAACTATTCCGAACATATAAATGAAACTCAGGGCAATGCAATAGCCCAGAAGGACTTACCGAAATACCCTATCGTGTTCACCAAAGATATATCTACGATAAATAATCCCTACGACGATATTCCTTACGACGCCGAGGTCTCCGAAAAAATAGACTGGGAGGCGGAATTGGCGGTGGTGATAGGGCGCACTGCACATAAAATCAATAAGGAACAGGCACTAGACTATGTGTTTGGTTACACCGTGGTTAACGACATAACGGCTAGAGACTTGCAGAGAAGACACGGGCAGTTTTTTCTGGGGAAAAGTTTACCCGGCAGCTGTCCGATGGGGCCTTGCATAGTTACTACATCCGAGATTAGCGATGTACAAGCACTGGCCGTGCGCAGTTATGTAAATGGGGTTCTCAAACAAAACGATACTACAGCTAATCAAATCTTTGATGTAGCCACTGTTATCTCGGTTATATCCAATATCATAGTTTTAGAGCCGGGTAGCGTGATCGCAACCGGCACGCCCAGTGGTGTTGGTTATGTTAGGAAACCACCGGAATACCTTCGCCCCGGCGATATAGTAGCGTGTGAAGTAGAGGGCATCGGCAAGATAGAAAATCGTATCACCAGTAATTTTCGGTTGTGATATTCCCTGGTTCACGCCTCCTGTTTTTCTTAAATCCATTAGCTTTCAGCACTTCGGTCGTATCGTTGACCATATCAGGATTACCGCAAATCATCACTTGAGAACTCTCGGCGGTTAGCGCGGTGTTAGCACGCATCTCTAAATTACCGTTTTCAATCGCGGCAGGGATACGTCCTGATAATGCATATTGCGTTTGCTCGCGGCTAACGAAAGGCACCATAGTGAACTGCTCAGGTGAGCGTTGCTTAAAAAGCTCGATAGTTTCTTTGTATGCTAATTCCTCTTCGGTGCGCACCGCATGTACCAGCACTATTTTAGCGTATCGTTGCCACGGTGTATCAGTTTTTAGTATCGAAAGAAAAGGACCTAGAGCAGTGCCGGTTGACAGCATCCACAGTTCACGCCCGGCCGGCACTTCGTCCATAGTGAAAAACCCGGCAGGCGAAGATGCCACCCATACTTTATCTCCTGGTTGCATTTGATATAGTCGCAACGATAAAAGTCCGTCGGGCACTACTATAGAATAAAATTCTAAATGTGCCTCGCTCGGAGCATTAACAAAAGAATATGGGCGCGCCACCTCTTCACCATCAATTTCTAATCCCAACCGACCGAACTGACCAGGCAAAAAGTTTTTAATTTTGGCATCTACTTTCAGAGAATATAACCGCTTTGTCCAATGTTTATTCTCTATGACTGTGCCTTGTACAAACTTTTTGCTAAACATTAAAATGGGGATTAAATAAGATATAAAAGTGCATTATACAACCTATACTTCATCATACGCTAAATATGATTATCGTAAAATTCATATCGATACTCTTTTTTAATTATTAAACTAAAATAAAAAGAACCAGATGTGGCATTTTTTTAAGTAGTGTTTGATATCCTCAAACCCTTAAGTTACTAGCCTTAAGTCACTACATGACTAGTACAGACGAGTATACCAACGGTTCTGCCGATCTGTATAATGCCAGAAACATATGGGACTCAGTAGAACCGGATATTCCTGCCCAAAAGGGCATTCCTAGAAGCAAAAAAAACTCTCCTAAACATAGGTAGCCAACATGCAATATCTACACATTGGCTACCGCATCAAAGGTTTGTATAAAATAGCCAATTTTTCAAACAAACTGGAGGCTATTACACGACTTTATACCGCTGGCGAAAGCTCCATGCACAAAGGGGCATGGTAGCCTTGCTCAACGCTAGCACCGCTCCTAGACATAGGCGAGTGCGGAATTGGTCGCCGCATATCATCGCTGAAATTAGACGATTACGCATCAGTTATCCGAATGCCGGCAGCGAGAAAGTGTACCGCAAGTTAAAGAATTGGTGTGATGAGAGAGCCTTAGTCTGCCCTAAACCCCGCACCATCGCACGATTGATTGCTGATGCACCTGATCGCATGCGATGTTCGCTCCCATCCCCTAAAATCAAGCGAAAAACTAAACCTTCTAAACGACGCCTGCGCCTAGGAAAAGAACCAGCGAACTATCCCGGGCATTGTATCGCAATGGACACCATCCATTACTTCGTCAATCACACACGCTATTATTTATTCACTGCAGTTGACCACTACAGCCGCTTTGCTATCGCCATTGCTGTGCGCCGTGCAAATAGCAAAACCGCCGCTGAGTTTGCTCGTCTAGTTGAAACCGTATTCCCCAATCATATCACCCAAATACTTACTGATAACGGTAGCGAGTTCCAAGGAGACTTTGATGCTTATTTACAAGAACGCAACATCAAACACTGTTATACTTACCCTCGCAGCCCTAAAATGAATGCTTTCAACGAGAGATTTAATCGCACCATCCAAGAGGAGTTTGTGATTTATCATGAGGATTTACTAATGGAAGATTTGTCTGTGTTTAACGATGTATTATTTGAATATCTTGGTCGCTTCAACTTTAAGCGACCACATCAAGGTTTAGGTTTTCAAACTCCTGTACAACGCTTCGCTGCTTCATTCCCAGATTTGTCCCATATGTCGTGGCATCGTACAATCCTGCGCTACATTGTATAATGACTTATAACATTGGTTTTCTATGATTTATGAAGTGGCTTTTATACCTAGCTATGCGTGGTGGATTGCAATCGCTATCGCGGCGTTGATAGTCGGTAGCTTTTTGAATGTGCTGATCTATAGATTACCTATTATTTTAATGCACCGCTGGCAAAGCGAGGCGCGCGCATTACTGGATGGCACCGAACATAAACAAAGTGTATCCAACATCTCTTTATGGTATCCACCCTCTCACTGCATATACTGTGCAACGCCAATATTGTGGAAGCACAAAATTCCACTCGTCAGTTTTATATTGTTAAGAGGAAAGTGTGCATATTGTGGCACTGCGATTGCCATGCATTATCCACTAATAGAATTGTTGACGATGATTGCTTGGCTCGTGGTTTTTGCCGTATACGGAGTTTCGTATCAGAGTGCATTCGGTATGTTTTTTGTTTCTTGTTTGATAGCACTTGCCGCTATCGATCAAAACGAAGGCTATTTGGTAGATGAGATCAGCGGGCCGTTGTTGTGGATAGGATTATCGTTAAATTACTTCGCTATCATCGTCCCAGCCGAGCAAGCGATACTAGGTGCAGTATTAGGTTATCTGTCATTTTTCTCGCTAAATCTTATATTTAAGACGATACGAGGGCGACAAGGGTTGGGGCAAGGCGATATGAAACTGCTCGCTGCGCTGGGTGCCTGCTTGGGTTGGAAACTCCTACCGACTATAGTGCTAATCGCCTCGTTAAGCGGTTTGCTGTTCTATGGTTTGATGCACCTAAAACGAAGTTATGCGCTCTCCGATGCTATTCCGTTTGGCCCTCATTTAGCTTTTGCTGGTATCGTCACATTTTTATTCTACCCACAACTCAAAACATCTTTTGAGTTTATCTATCAACTGTAGTCGGTTGCGCTATGTTGAAGATAGCTTTATACGGAGGAGCAGGCAGCGGCAAAAGTAGCGCGGCTAAATTATTTGCCGAACTCGGCGTACCAGTTATCGACGCCGATGTCATTGCCAAACAACTCACAACACCAGGCAGCCCGCAGTTGGCACAAATCGTAGCTGCTTTTGGCACCGAAATTATTAACGATAATCAACTAGATAGAGCTGCTCTACGAAAAATAATATACGCGGATGATAACGCACGAATACGCCTGAACAACATCATGCATCCGCCAATACGCGCCGCACTGGGAAAATATATGGCAAATATCAACGCCACTTATTGCATCGTTGTCGTGCCACTACTAATTGAAGCGCAGATGATCGATCTGGTCGATTACATCGTCGTTATTGATTGCTCTGAGCAGACTCAAATTGACAGATTAATCGTGCGCGATAATTTAACTTATGACGAAGCAGCAAAAATCGTTAGTATTCAAGCCACTCGCAAGCAGAGGCTAGAAGTTTGCGACCAAGTGATTGATAATAGCAGAGATATAAGGTATCTAAAAGCACAGATAGACAAATTTCATAAAAAATGGACACAACAACTAATACGGAGAAAAAACCTACCATAACTACGACTTACGAGTTTCCTAGGAATAGTAGGATTAGACATTTTCTGCGTTATGAATATCTAATCAACGAGATTGATGCGCGACTGGCTTCGCGACAAGGGTACGCAATAGTAGAGGCACTGCGTTTACTGCATCAATTGATTGAGATTAATATGAACAACGATATGCGCGGCGAAGTAATGCGCAACTTAAACCAGCAGTGCCATCAACTACTCCAGTTTAAAGATCGAGCTGAGGTTAACCAAACTCATTTGCAAAAAGAACTAGAAGAGAAAAAACAAGTCATGCAAGAAATAGAAAAAGTTGCTATTCCTACTGCCATGTACCACAACCACTATTTGCTAAGCACGATAAAATCTTACCTTAATATCAGTGGCGGGTTAGCAAATTTTCATCTGCCTATGTTTGCAACTTGGACTACGCTACCGCACAACCATCAGCAGCAAAACTTGAGAGACTGGTATGCTCCTTTTAAGGAGCTATACAACGGCATACAAAGTAGTTTGGCGATGACCAGAGAAAGCGCAGAATTTAAGCCGCACCAAGCAGAAGCCGGATTCTATACAGAGAATATTCCACCTTCTATAAAATGCGAATTGATTAGACTTTCCGTGAAGCGAGATATTTTTCCAAAGTTATCGGTCAACTCTTCGCGCCTGTTAGTTCATTTTTTTCGCACAACCGATTTTCAGAAGGCACCCGAACAATCCAAAGCTTCTATAGATTTCAAAATAGCACTTTGCAATCTATAAAACTGCTAATTACAGCTTGCCACTACTTCAAATTGCTTCTAAGCGGCGCCATTTATTGGGTATCAATTTAAGATCGGCCAATGCGGCGAGCAAAGCGCTAAAGAAATTAGCCTCGTCGCCGTACAAAAGTTTATAGTAATTTACTTTCATGGTCATAGCTGCACCCAGTACGATAAAAATAAAAGTAAGCAAAGCACCTAGTGCCAGTGTCGATGCACCACTAATCGCTTGTCCGAAAGTACAACCCAGCGATAGCACCCCGCCGATACCCATTAGCAAACCACCGATCAAATGATTCATAAAATCTTTTAGGTTCGCAAACCATTCTATGCGAAAGGCCCTAGTAGATAGCGAGTATATAAAGGAACCCACAATCACGCCGAGGGCGGCGATTAACGCAAAAGAAACATACTGAAATGCAAAACCTTCTTGTATCCAATAATAAAAATGACCCGTCGGCTTTACAAAAGTAAGTGATTGCGCACCTACATCGTAGGGTATATCATCAAAGAACTCTATTTCTTCCAATAACTCTTGACCGTGCGGTCCGGCGGTAATGTACCAAGCAAACGCAATAGCAATTCCGATAATCACACCACCCAGTATATGGTCTAAGTTTCTGGAAAAGTCAGTTGATTTAAAGCACCATAGCAAAAGCAGTGCGACGATGACTAATGAAATAATCAAGCTCGCACCAGACCAACTCTCGACGCTCGCAGGCAAGGTATGTAACAATATCGCATCAATACTCTGATTAGCTATTCCATAATCGTTAAAATTGAGAGTCGGCATCCACTGCAAAAATGCATAGAAACCGAAGTCGGTATAAATCATCAAATAGGCGCCAACCCCCATAACCAGAAAAACAAACACTGATTTAAGATTGCCCCCGCCTATGCGTACCAAGGTTTTATTGCCACAGCCTGAGGCCAAGGTCATGCCAATACCAAACAATAAACCACCCAGTATATAACGCAGCCAGATGAACTGTGGGGTCGTATAAGGTGGCTTACCAGTATCCCCCTGCTCAACGAGCGATAAGTCTACCTGTTGTGAAATATCCAGCAACGCAACTCCGGCAATAGCCGTAGCAATGGCAAATACCCACGCCCGCATACGCCCAGTATCACCGGTGTTGACACAATCAGAGACTGCACCCATAGTACAGAAATTGGTTTTATTCGCAATCGCACCGACAACCAGCGCAATAAGAAAAGCCCACAATAGGGTTTGTTGTACTAAATCCATATTTCAAACACAATTAATTAAAGGCAATTATATCAGTAAATCAAGGATAGTCTCAAAAATGTTGCAGACGGCTAGAAACTTCCGCTGTTGCCAATGGTGCTGATGACAAATAAATCTTTATTCTGCGCATAGTCAAGCGAATTTTCTTCGTTACAGATATGTCATAACGCTTTGGGTCATAACGAACAGCTGGTAGCCGAGTATCAGCTTTGTGTAACCGTAGAATCGTTCACGGCCGAACACCACCAGCTATTGCCATCCGAAGAGATTTTTAGAACTAATTATTTGACAATCATAAAAATGCTTTTATACTCATCGCTTGAAAAATGAAAAAGTAGTCTTAGAGCCGAATAAACTATCTTAATTACCAGTTTTAATATCAGTATTTTCGATGGGTCGTTAGCTCAGCTGGTAGAGCACCGGGCTTTTAACCCGATGGTCATAGGTTCGAATCCTATACGACCCATTCATTTCTGATGACTTATTAGAGGTAGCACGCTTAGTGCTATCTCTTATGGGCCATTTCTATCTACTTTTCCGAATAAAAAATTTATAACATCCATTCAGTTTAATTTTCAACTATCACGGAGTACTAATTAACCCGGCTAATTAGAGAAATAAAGAAAGCAAATACCTCAAGTAATCTTGAAGTCGACAGTGAAAAAGAATCTGGCACAACAAGCTAAAACATTACGGCCATGGTACCGCTTTCGGACCTTCAGGGTAGTTAGGATCTACTCTCTCTTTAGGCTCGTTATCTTTAGGTTCGTTATCTTTAGGTTCGTTATCTTTAGGTTCGTTATCTTTAGGAGAGTCAGTTTCCTCTAGTTTCTCAAGCTGTTTTTTTTGATTTTCATTAATAGTTCCATGTTTTCCTTGTCTTATTAGACCTTTTACTCCTTTATCGATGTCTGACACATTATCCTCTAGAGATGAATCAGACTTAGCATCTCCATTATGACCTTTCCCTCGCAAATAGGACCACATCGAAAGAGAGTTTTTCCGATAAATGACCTTTCCCCCGCAAATAGGACCACATCGAAAGAGAGTTTTCCGGATAAACTAGTATTAAATATCAAAAAGGAGGTATTGAATATGAGAGGAAAACATTTTAGCGAAGAGCAAATCATTAAAGCTATAAAATCCCACGAGAATGGAACAAAAGTGTCAGATATATGCCGAGAGCTAGGCATAGTAGAGCAGACATTCTATAGATGGCGAGCGAAGTATAGTGGTATGGAGGTGTCAGAGGCGAAGCGTCTGAAGACATTGGAAGTTGAGAATAACAAGTTGAAAAAGATGCTAGCGGAATCGATGATGGATTGTGCGACATTGAAGGAGTTATTATCAAAAAAGTGGTAAAGCCGTCGC
>JACONC010000027.1 GCA_014323925.1 Chromatiales bacterium
TTGATGGCGTCTTGGCGTGTAAGTTCTTTCTCCGACATAGCTAAAATCCTCTGGTTCATAGCATTTTCTCCTTGTATTAGTAAAAAATGCTTTATTGTCTCGTAAAAGTGACATTTCAACTTGGGACAAAAGTGACATTACAACTTTGGACTAACAGGCATCGTACAAGTCCTTGCACATTAGACGATTTCCTATTATAATCTCTAATCCTTCCCCCAAAGGTCTATGCCGCCGATCAAGCGGGCAAGGATTATATATTTTGGAAATAGCTTATATAAAGGAGTAGTTTAGTCGTATGACAACGATCAACCAATTAGTGCGGAAGCCAAGAAAACCTAAAGTTGCAAAAAGTAATGTGGTTGCACTAGAAAGATGTCCGCAAAAACGCGGTGTGTGTACTCGTGTATACACTACGACACCAAAGAAGCCGAACTCGGCATTGCGTAAAGTTGCCCGTGTTCGTTTGACCAACGGTTACGAGGTGACCACTTATATAGGCGGTGAAGGGCATAATCTGCAGGAGCACTCAGTGGTGCTAATACGCGGTGGTCGGGTTAAAGATTTGCCGGGTGTGCGCTACCATACTATTCGTGGCAGCTTGGATGCCAAGGGTGTTGAGGGAAGAAAAAAAGGCCGTTCCAAATACGGCACCAAACTAGCTAAAGCATAAACGGAGAGAGAGATGCCGCGTCGTCGTGAAATACAACCAAGGGAGATATTAGTAGACCCTAAATACCATGATCAAACATTGGCTAAGTTTATCAATTTGGTTATGCGGCAAGGTAAAAAATCAGTTGCCGAGCGTATCGTATACGGAGCGTTGAATAAAATTAGTAATAACCCTGATAAGGCTTTAGAAGTTTTTAACAAAGCGCTGAGGACTACCAAGCCGCGTGTAGAAGTAAAGTCTCGCCGCGTAGGTGGTGCGAACTATCAGGTGCCGGTAGAAGTGCGCCCAGTACGGCAAAAAACTTTAGCAATGCGTTGGATTATAGATGCAGCGAGCAAGCGCAAAGCCGATTCTATGATCAATAAACTGGCAGCGGAAATACAAGATGCCGCTGACAACCGCGGCGGTGCCGTCAAAAAACGAGAAGACACCATAAAGATGGCAGAAGCCAACAAAGCATTTTCTCATTATAGGTGGTAGAGAGATGGCACGCAAAACACCTTTACAGCATTATCGCAACATCGGCATTATGGCGCATATCGATGCCGGCAAGACAACGACCACTGAGAGAATCTTGTTCTATACCGGCATTTCCCACAAGATGGGTGAAGTGCACGAAGGTTCGGCAGTAATGGACTGGATGGAGCAGGAACAAGAGCGCGGCATCACGATCACCTCAGCTGCCACCACCTGCTTTTGGCAAGGAATGGATCAGCAATTCAAAGAACATCGCATCAATATTATAGACACGCCTGGCCATGTCGATTTCACTGTCGAAGTTGAACGATCGCTACGCGTACTGGACGGTGCCGTAGCAGTATTCTGCGCGGTCGGTGGTGTAGAGCCACAATCGGAGACGGTATGGCGGCAAGCCAACCGTTATCAAGTGCCACGCCTAGCGTTTGTTAACAAGATGGATAGAGCCGGTGCTGATTTCTCCAGAGTAGTATCTCAAATAAAGCAACGGTTGGGTGCCAAAGCAGTACCGTTACAACTGCCTATAGGTAGTGAAGATAAATTTGAAGGTGTGGTAGATTTAATTACCCAACAAGCGATACGCTGGAACCAAGAAGACTTGGGTGTCACTTACCAAGCCGATGATATACCAGAAGATCTGAAGGAAGAAAGCGAGACTTTGCGTAGCCAAATGGTTGAGTGTGCTGCCGAAGCCAGCGAGGAGTTAATGGAAAAATATCTAGAGGGAGAATTACAGGTCGACGATATACGCAAAGGGATACGTATCAGAACCCTAGCCAACGAGATAGTGCCAGTGCTGTGTGGCACAGCGTTTAAGAATAAGGGAGTGCAAGCGCTATTGGACGCAACGATTTATTATCTGCCTTCGCCGTCCGAGGTTCCGGATATAGTTGGCATTGCCGATGAAGGTAAAGAGCCGCCGCAACGCAAAGCATCCGACGACGAACCATTTGCGGCTCTGGCATTTAAGGTGGCAACCGACCCTTATGTAGGTGTGCTGACCTTTTTCAGAGTATATTCGGGAGTGTTGAATTCCGGCGATAGTATTTTGAATGCATCTACTGACCGCAAAGAACGTGCCGGTCGTCTGTTGCAAATGCACTCTAATTCTCGTGAAGAGATTAAAGAAGTCAGGGCTGGCGATATCGCCGCCGGTGTCGGTTTCAAAGGCGTGGTTACCGGGCATACACTGTGCGACAACAGTAACCCGATTGCGCTTGAGAGTATGAATTTCCCGGAACCGGTTATCTCAGTAGCAGTGGAGCCGAAGACCAAAGTAGACCAGGAGAAAATGGGTTTGGCTCTACAGAAACTATCAACTGAAGATCCTTCTTTTAAGGTCAATACCGACGAAGAATCAGGACAGACGATTATTTCCGGGATGGGGGAATTGCATCTGGAGATCATCGTTGATCGTCTGCGTCGAGAGTTTAGCGTAGATGCGAATGTCGGCGAACCGCAGGTTGCATATCGCGAGACTGCGTGTCAAAAGGTACAGCAAGAAGGCAAGTATATCAAGCAAACTGGTGGTCGTGGGCAATACGGCCATGTGTGGTTGAAGATAGAACCTGCCGAAGCGGGTAGTGGCTATACCTTTGTCAACGAAATAGTCGGTGGAGTGGTACCCAAAGAATATATTCCGGCGGTAGACAAAGGCATACAAGAGCAAATGCAAAACGGTGTGATTGCCGGGTATCCGGTGGTTGATATTAAAGTGACCTTGTATGACGGCTCTTATCACGATGTTGACTCATCGGAGATTGCTTTCAAAACAGCAGCCTCCCGATGTTTTAAGGAAGGCTTTAATAATGCATCGCCGGTGCTGTTGGAGCCGATGATGAAAGTAGAGGTTGTGACCCCAGAAGATTATATGGGTGATGTAGTCGGTGACTTAAATAGACGCAGGGGTATTATTGAGTCTATGGAAGAGAACGCACTGGGTAAGACGATACGCGCTGAGGTGCCGTTGAAAGAAATGTTTGGTTATGCAACCGATTTACGTTCGGCTACGCAAGGGCGTGCGACCTATACGATGGAATTTTTGAAATACGCACACGCGCCGAATAATGTAGCCGCAGATATTATTAAGAAGCAATAACTGAAAGAGGGTAATATTATGTCTAAAGAAAAATTTGAAAGAACGAAGCCGCATGTAAATGTGGGGACTATAGGTCATGTAGATCACGGCAAGACGACCTTGACGGCGGCG
>JACONC010000028.1 GCA_014323925.1 Chromatiales bacterium
CAGTTATGGCAACCGTTATGCATTGCCCAAGCCTGATATTATCGCTCGTTACTATAGCCGAGGTATTCAAGTATTGGATACTGCACTCAGCGGCGCATTGATTTTTGACTTCCCGGCTCAGCATAACTTTGATCTACAATCGTATCGCTCTAGCGATAGGCGATATTGGCGTCGGCACCACCCTTCGCTATGGCCGGCCGATGCATAAAAAGTGCGGCAAAGGTAGATCGCTTTGATTAAAATTTCCTAAAACTATTGCTACGGTTCTAGCGTAGTGGCCCTTCTAGGAAGACCTTAACCCGAACACGGATGCCGGTAGTTGGGTGCACTGTTATCGTGTAGGTTTCCGTCCTACTTCCGTCTTGGGCGGTCACTACGACAGTAATTGTAGTTGTGCGATCATCTAAGATGGGAATAGTTTGACTGATGCTATTGGTATTTGTTGATGCTTCTGCTGATTCATCAATACGAACGGTAATAAGACTATCGGCGGCTGTTGCTCGCAGTTCTATTTCATCTATACTCGCATCGACATTATAGCTAGGCATTTGTGGATCAAACTGAGGTGTCAATATACCCCCGAACACGGTGAGGCTATCCAAAAGACCAGGAATTTGTGCAGATAATACGATTCCACAAGGTGGTAGATCAGTCTCCACTTCATTGTCACAGGTCGGGTTCTCATTGTCATCGCCGGCTGTATATTTTAGGGCTGGATACCGGCCGGCGGCAACATCCCACTGCTCTGATGACCATCCATCAAACAAATTGGATGTTTGCAGCTGGTTTGTAGTCAAACCATTGGCGTCTGGGCTGCCGGCACTCGTGCCTATACCACTTGTCTCTCTATCCCAATAGCTATCGACGATTGACCCGCTATTTATACCTATTAAGCCGCCGACAAACCTATTCCCACTGACGGCACCGTTGGCATAACTAGTGCGCACGGACACCCTATTGTCACCTATCAATCCTCCTATGAAATCATCTCCGCTGCTGCTGCCGCTGGCGTAGCTGTTTTCAATGATGCCCGCATTTAGACCAACTAAACCACCAACAGTAATAATACCGTTTACCCCGCCACTGGCATAGCTGTTACTTGTCAACTCCACATTTAGACCTATCAAGCCACCTACGAAAGTCCGTCCCTGAACATTGCTTAGCGCATAACTGTTGATAATCGTACTCGTACTATTGTTATCTATACTATAACTAGTACCCACCAGACCACCAACCTCCCGGTTTCCTGACACCATACCCATGACATAGCTGTTATTGATGCGTCCTCCATGCCAACCAACCAAGCCACCCACTAGGATGTCGTGCCCCAACACATCTCCGCTGACATAGCTATGCTCTATCGTGCTCTCATTGTTCCGGCCGACCAAGCCACCCACTAAAGATCTGCCCTGTATCGTCACATCCGATAATCCGACATTCGCTATCTCAGCATCACTAGCCGTATTACCGAACAATCCCACATAGTCGCTATCATCTCTATTGATTGCCAAATTAGAAATGGTATAACCGTTGCCGGTGAATATGGCATTGAAAGGGCGGGTCGGATGACCTATCGGACGCCAACCTCTATCTGTCATATCACCATAGTCGGCTACCGTCCATATTGCCTGATTGCGACTTTCTCTGTAATGATCGGGATTGTTGAAATCTAAGTCGCGCATCAACTCGTAGCCGTTACAGGTATCGTTGCCGTCACCACCCCCGCAACTGGTAGTGACTAAATTAGCATTACTAGATGGTCGATAACCTGAACCATCCAACTGATAGCGCATCGCATACAAACCCTCTATGTCGCAAATCTCTATCAAACCGTCGTCGTCTATATCTATATCGTCTTCACGACACGGTGAGGTGGCTAGCCCGGTCAGCACTGGTTGCGTCGGCAACACTATCGTATATTGCTGAGTGGATTGGTCAATTGCCGTTAACACGATTTGGATACCGTCCTCAAGAGTAGAACCGATACCATTCCGACTAATTGTGACCTCCCCGCTTAGCGGCATATCATCAATAGTAATCGTTGCTTGATTGTTGTTTATCGTTGCGGCAATTGTCACATCTGTTTGCTCGGCAGGGATATCTAATATCTCGTAATAAGTCTGCGTCGGATCAAACGGTGGCTCCAGAACACCCTCCGACAGAGTAAGTGTTGTCAGGGCAAGTTGCCCCAGACTGCCGGGCTGTCCTTGGTCGGGCAAAGCGGTGCCACAATCAGGTAATGACACATCGGCACCACAGATCTGATTACCATAGCTATCAGTGCCCAGCCGGTATTTAAGCGTCGGATATTTGAGGGAAGCTTGAGAACCAAAATCCCAGTTGTCTGCTGACCAATTAGCATATACCGTTGTAGTTGATGCAGACGAAAGTAACTCCACATTAGTCAGTAACTCGACACTAGTCCTAGATGTACCACCTGCACTGATATCTATACCGCTCACATCACTGTCCCAGTAACTGTTGATGATGACAGCGTTGCTATCGCTATAACCCACTAAACCACCGACGCTGACTCCTCCCGATACGACACCTAAGGCATAACCGTTTTCAATCCGACCATTAATCCGACCATTGGCAGCATTGTAGCCGACCAAACCACCGACATTGACACTGCCCACCACAGGACCACTCGCATACACATCATTGATAAAACCGCCACTGTTGTAACCCACTAAACCACCAACACCAAAACCGCTTTGCACGCTACCAGTAGCATAACTATTAGTAATCCGGCCACCATAATTAAAGTCTTCTCGGTGATGGTTATAACCGACTAAACCACCGCTGTAGGCCTTTGCCTCAATATCAACCGACGCATAGCTATTGCTAATTGGACCTAAACTATAACCGGCTAAACCACCGACACTCGTATGCCCTTTAACACTACCTTCCGCATAGCCGTTGATAATTGCACCATAATTCAGGCCGACCAGACCACCGACCCAAGCATCGCTACCTTCCACACTTCCTTGCACTGAACTATTGGCGAGCAAATTGC